>DXEZ01000086.1 GCA_019114715.1 Candidatus Sphingobacterium stercoripullorum
CAAGGCCAATTGGCTTTATACCGTATTCCTCGCCAGCTTTAAAAATAGCATCCCAAATTTCTCTAGCATGTTCACTATCTACATAGATTTCAAATCCTCCCGCACCGGTATATCCCGTAGCAGATATCAACACGTTATCAATCCCAGCGAATGTTCCTTTTACAAAGGTATAATAGCCCATCGATGATAGCTCGATATCTGTTAGTTTGTTTAAAGCGCGTGCTGCCATGGGACCTTGGACGGCAAATAAAGAAGTGCGATCAGAGATATCCTTTATCTCTACGTCAAACTTGTTGTGCTTGTTCACCCATTCCCAATCTTTTTCGATGTTTGCAGCATTGACAACAAGCATGTAGGTTTGCTCATCAAGCTGGTAGGTTAAAAAGTCATCTACTATGCCGCCATTTTCATTTGGAAAATAAGCGTACTGTATTTTTTCAGGGTGAAGTTTACTGACGTCGTTGGAAGAAATTAGCTGAAGTAGGTCTATAGCTTTTTCTCCTTTAAGAATAAACTCTCCCATATGGCTAACGTCGAAAACTCCCACTGATTTACGAACTGTTTCGTGTTCATCATTGATACCTGAATATTGAACTGGCATTTTGAAACCAGCATATTCTACCATTTTCGCACCAAGTTCGGTGTGTAAATCAGTAAGTGGCGTGTGTTTTATCATTTTTTAAAAGCTTAACTTATTTTTGCTAAAAATACGTAATTTTGCGGATATTAACTGAATGATATTTGTCAATTACGTATTCGCAAAATTAGTCTTTAGTTGATTCCATTTACGTGTGGCTACAAATGAGTAGCTCTCTGTCCAGAAAGCCACAGCAAATGCAATTATTTTATTTCAAAAACAACGTCTATTTGAACGGAAATTTTCATGGGATGGATGTCTATATCTAAAGAGTTTTCCTCTAGGCCATCCATATCTGCGCTTGCGCTATATGCTCTCATGGTTTTTGCCGCTACAGGACGGAAAGTTACCGACGATAGATTGGAATTGTCATTAATTGTTAATGCATCTCCGAGTTGGCTATCTGCATTTTGTGCTAAGGTTTGGGCTGTTTTTTTTGCTTTTTGAAAAGCCTCAGCCTTTAACTGTAGCTCTACAGATTCCTTTTCAGAATAATCGTATTCTGCAATAGATGTATTTTGAATTCCTTTGGAATCTACAGCATCTAAAATTTGGTTCAGTTTACTTAAATCGGTCACCTTAATACGGTATTGACGGGACTGAAGGAAGTCAACTTCTTTTTTCTTTTTGTCTGGATTATACTGGTAACTGTATATATTTTGAATAGTTAAGTCGTCTTCTTTGATGCCGGCCTTGCTTGTTGCATCGAAAAGTTGTTTTTCTAGATCTTTTATTTCAACTTTTTTCTTCATGTTTCCACCTAGGTAATATTCTTTGAGAGATACTGATAGGTATATAATATCGGGAGTAACCTCTTTTTCAGCAGTTGCTTTTGTTGCTATTTTCCTAAGCACAGTACTTCCTTCAGTTCCGATCTGAGCCTTTGCGGTTGAAGCGATTGTCAGTAAAAATAGGAAAAGTATCCCTGCGTATTTTACAATAGAATTTTTCATGTTTTTTATGTTTTAGTATATTCTATAGACTGTTTTTATCTTTTTGGGTTTAAAAGTTCAGATAATATTTCTTAGTAACAAAATAGTTCATACCTTTATACAAATAAATTTTAATAAAATAATGCAACAAGGAGTAGTAAAATTCTTCGATGAAACTAAAGGATTTGGTTTCATCATTCCAGAGTCTGGTGGTTCAGAAATTTTTGTTCACGTATCAGGCTTAATTGACAAGATTCGTGAGAACGATACCGTTTCTTTCGAAGTAGAACAAGGACGCAAAGGTCCTAATGCGGTAAATGTGAAGGTAGTATTATAATACATATATAATAATAACCGAGAAATTTATTGTAAAACGAGGTTGTCTATGGGGGCAGCCTCGTTTTTTTATGCGTTAAATTTCTCGTCCTTTTAAAGATTTAATTGTACATCCTTAAAGGTATTTCTGCATTATATTGTATAAAATAGCAAGCTGATCAGCGCTCAATGCTGGGGACTCGTCTTCTTGAATATAGTGTATTTTAAAAGCCCTGATTGCTGCATTTAAGTCTGAGACATCGTAGCCGATAACTCTTAAAGCTATTTTGGGATCGAAATCTTTAGGCACTGGCGGTAGGTTGTCGTCATACCAATATCCAAAACCGCTGTCTGCTAAGGTTTTCCACGGGAATCTTGAGGGGTCTATTTTTCTTTTTGGTGCATAATCCATATGCCCTATAAAATTCTTTTGTGGAATATTATAGGATGTTTTTAAATAATCCAATAGAGCTAATAAAGCATTTATCTGCTCTTCAGGCCAAGGATCTGTTGTTCCGTTGTTATCTAGTTCAATCCCGATAGAGGAGGAATTTAAATCCGTATCGTTACCCCATTTTCCGGCGCCAGCATGATGTGCCCGGAAGTAATCATTGACCATTTGTACTACTTCACCGTCTCTAGAAATCACATAATGTGAGCTAACTTCGGCCTGTTCATTATGAAACGTTTTAATGGTTTGATCTAGGGAGTTTTGAGCAGTATGGTGAATCATTACATAGTTTGGCTTTCTAACTCCAAAGTTTGGTGAGGCAATCCATTGTTTCTCTCCAACTATTACCTTCTCCAGTTGTTTGCTGGGGGTTTCTGAGTAGGTCTTTGCAAATACCTTAGCTTTTTTATGGTATTTCTTTTCAGTTGTAACGTATTTACCGGTTGAACAACTGGTAATTAGAAAAAATATTAGGAACCATAGGATGCCTGTGTTCTTTTTGTACTTAATTCTCATTGTCTATTCTTTGTTTTTTTGATTAATCACACTGTTTTGGAAGTGTATTTTTATATTATCGTGTTTTTAATATTCTAAAAAAAGATAGGCGATATCCCATCAGAATAACTTTTAAAGTTAAATGTTTTTAGTAATTCCTCTATAGTGAGTTATGTTCAATATCAAAGCTAGATAACCATGCATTCACCTGAGTCTTTAGGAAAGTCAATATCGCAAAAAATAAGATGTGTGACAATGATTTGTTTAAAATATTTCTAGGATATAATTTGATCCAAGAATTAGCTTCCATCCTAAGTTTTATGAAGTCTTGTTTTCTTGCTTTTTCAGGTGAATAGTAATGGAGGTATCTATAGCTAGGTGACTTGGCGGATTGATATCGCTCTGTAGGTTCTAGCGGGCAAAAAATACAGAAAAAAAAGAGGTCCAATCTTTATGATTTAGATGGACCTCTTATTGTGTTTGTTTAATTAGCTTTGATAAGCCTCAATTGGAGGGCATGAACAAATAAGTACTCGATCTCCTTGCGACTCATTAACACGGCTTACTGCTGGCCAAAACTTATTGTCTTTCAAATAGCTTAAAGGATAGGCCGCTTCACTTCTGGTGTAGGGTTTATCCCAATTGTCAGACAGTAAAGCTGTTGCGGTGTGTGGTGCATTCTTAAGGACATTATTTTCCTTGTCTGATTGACCCTCTTCAATTGCTTTAATTTCTTCTCTAATTGAGATCAAAGCATCACAAAATCTATCCAATTCGCTTTTAGACTCAGATTCTGTAGGTTCTACCATAAGCGTTCCCGCAACTGGGAAGGAAACAGTAGGGGCATGGAATCCGTAGTCCATTAATCTTTTCGCAATATCAGCAACTTCAACTCCAGCTGATTTAAAACCTCTACAATCTAGAATCATTTCATGTGCACAATATCCATTGGCACCGGAATATAAGACAGGGTAGTGGTTTTCTAATCTGCTCTTTATATAATTAGCGTTTAGGATAGCCAACCTTGTTGCATTGGTTAACCCTTCTACACCCATCATAGCAATGTATGCATGTGATATCAGTAGAATCGAAGCCGATCCATATGGTGCTGCCGAGACAGCAGTTATGCCTTGATCACCTTCAGTTGGGACCACAATATGGTTTGGTAAAAACGGAACTAAATGTTCTGCAACTCCAATAGGCCCCATACCTGGACCTCCACCTCCGTGTGGAATAGAGAATGTTTTATGTAGGTTTAGGTGGCAAACATCTGCGCCGATAAATCCAGGGCTTGTTAATCCAACCTGTGCATTCATGTTCGCACCAT
>DXEZ01000087.1 GCA_019114715.1 Candidatus Sphingobacterium stercoripullorum
TGCCGGTAAAGAATATGACTGCCAAGCAGTTTGAAGACTTCAAAGCAGATGTTAAAGAATTAGGATTCGATGAATTTAAATCAGTTTAAACTTGGAGCTATCGCCATATTAGGAATATTATTATTGCTAGGATGTAACCGGCCTTCGTCTCCGTCAATAAGTTGGGAAAAATTGGAGGCTGGTATGATTATGCCTGATAACGGACTTGCAGGTGCATTAATAGGTACTTCTAATAATCAGTTGATTGTTGCAGGCGGCGCAAACTTTCCCGAATCCATGCCTTGGGAAGGAGGAGCTAAGAAATACCATAAAGCGCTCTATATCTATGATATCGATAGTGGGAAAATTGTTCCTAAAAGAAGAGAACAACTTGCTATAGCAAAAGGTTATACGGCCAATGCCCAATTCAAAAAAGGCTTTGTATGCGCTGGTGGAGAGAATAATACCGAGGTTTTTCCTTCGGTTGATTACTTCTATATGAAGGGTGATTCTTTAATTAGGGAGTCATTAATAGACCTGCCCATGCCCTTGACTGGTGGTGCACTAGTTAATATTCACGATGATTTATATTATATTGGCGGCCATAATAAGAGCCTAGTTTCTAATAAAGTTTGGCGACTTTCAGCAAATGACACGCAGTGGACTGAGCTTGTTTCATTGCCCAAGGCTATCTCTTCTCCAGTAGGTTTATCCTGGAACGATAAAATTCTAGTTGCAGGAGGAAGGGCAAGTAAAAAAAATGCGGCTAGCGAGTTTTATTCAGAGGTATACCTTTTAGACCCGATCTCTAAAGAGTTGTCTCTTTTAGAAAGTTTACCGACGAGGCTAGCCGCTGGTACAGGAGTAGTAGACTCTAACGGCGGTGTTTGGGTTTTTGGTGGAGATCTTGGCGAAGTATACAATAAGACGGAAGAGTTGTTACTGGCCATTGACCTAGCGGAAGATGAGGCCCTAAAATCTCAACTAATTGCCCAGAAGGATTCCTTGCAAATGAATCACCCGGGTTTTGATCGGAATATCTATTATTTTGACGGGGATTCTTGGTCCATCAAAACAGCTCTGCCTTTTGATATGCCTGTAACTACGACGGCACTTATTCAGGGTGATTTAATAATCATTCCAAACGGAGAAATTAGAGCAGGAGTTAGAACACATTGCTTTTTATTAGGAAATTTGAAAGAATAAAACAGTCGACAATGAAAGGATTGCAAAGCAAAAAATATTATCCCTGGGTTCTTGTTGCTCTATTGTGGGTGGTGGCCCTATTGAATTACATGGACAGGCAGATGCTATCAACCATGAAGTCCGCTATGGAAATAGACATCTTGGAGCTTCAAAAAGCAGAAGCCTTTGGATTTCTCATGGCCATATTCCTATATATCTATGGTGTGATGAGCCCTATAGCAGGAGTCATTGCAGATAGGACCAATAGAAAATGGCTGATTATAGGAAGCTTGTTTGTATGGTCCGCTGTAACCTATGCCATGGGGGAGGCCAATACCTTTAATGAGCTCTTGATTCTCCGTGGGATTATGGGAATAAGTGAAGCGCTATACATTCCAACGGCATTAGCATTAATTGCTGACTATCACCCTAAAAAGACGCGTTCTCTAGCCATTGGTATTCATATGACTGGTTTGTATATGGGGCAAGCATTGGGAGGTTTTGGTGCCACAATAGCGAGCTCTTACGGGTGGCATAAAGCATTCCACTGGTTTGGTATTACCGGAATGGTTTACTCAGTAATTTTAATGTTATTTTTATTTGAGAGTAGGAGTGGAGCGAAGGAGAATAATAAAGCTAAGGGTGTACCCCTAACTAAAATACCATTGTCTAAAGGTCTTACTCAATTATTCAGCACCACCGTCTTTTGGGTAATTTTATTCTATTTTGCCGCACCTAGTCTACCGGGCTGGGCCATAAAAAACTGGATACCGACATTGTTTTCTGATAATTTAAATATTCCTATGGCGCAAGCTGGTCCCATGTCTACGATAACCATCGCTGTCTCTTCCTTTTTGGGTGTATTAATCGGCGGCGTGGTGAGTGATAAATGGGTGGATAAAAATATCAAAGGTAGAATCTACACCAGTGCAATAGGATTGGGGCTGACCATTCCTTCACTCGTATTATTAGGGTTTGGTTCCACTGTTTTTGCGGTTGTCGGAGCAGCAGTACTCTTTGGAATAGGCTTTGGTATGTTTGACACGAATAATATGCCAATCTTATGCCAGTTTGTTCCCTCCAGGCTTAGAGCCACCGCTTACGGTTTTATGAACATGATGGGTGTATTTGCGGGGGCAGCCATAACGCAAGTTCTTGGACGTTTTAAAGACCAGGGGAATTTTGGCTTCGGCTTTGCCATCCTCGCTGTATTTGTTCTTTTTGCAATCGTTCTGCAACTAAAAGTTTTAAAACCGCAAGTGAATGATTTTAAAGATTAACAGGAAGTCGCTTTAGGATTTCCTGTTAGACCTTCTATCAACTACTTTATACATTACATAAAGTAATAAAAGCCAAATGGGGATTAGTTCTACAGAGATCTTTAATCCGGTAAACCACATCATAACCAAAACGAGCAATAAAAATGCTAAAGACAGGTAGTTTGAAAATGGATACCACAGGGTAGGGAACTTCGATCGCAATCCACGGTTAGACATATTTTTCCGGAAATAGATGTGCGTTATACTAATCATTATCCAATTTATTATGAGCGATGAAACAACTAGAGACATTAAAATATTTAATGCCTGCTCAGGGATAAGCTTATTGATAACTACGCAAATTAGTGCAAAGAATGCAGAAACGGCTATCCCTAGGACCGGTACTTGATTCTTATTGAGCTTCATGAGAGCCTTGGGCGCATTGCCTTGTTCAGCTAAGCTGTATAGCATTCTACTATTACTATAAACGCAGCTATTGTATACTGAAAGAGCGGCCGTTAAAACAATGATGTTTAAAGCGTTTGATATAATCCGGTTGAAATAAAATGTGGTTCCAAAAGCATCAAATTTCAAGTGTTCTAAAGATGCAAAAACTGATACAAAGGGGCTGGTGTCAGCGGTGATGTTTCTCCAAGGCATTAAGGAGAATAAGATAACCAAGGAGCCTATGTAGAATATCAATATTCTATAAATAACTTGATTGGTAGCCTTGGGGATGTTTTTCTCCGGGTTGGTCGCTTCAGCAGCTGTAATACCAACTAGCTCTAAACCGCCAAAAGAAAACATAATTATTACCAGTGCAGCCAGTAAACCGTGGAAGCTTCCAGATTCATCCCTCTCTAGCCACCCTTTGGGTATAAAACCATTGTCGTTGTATAGGTTTGTGATATCACCCGCAGTGCCGCTGAATAATAAATAACAACCAAATATTATCATGGCCACAATGGCAGCAACCTTGATAATCGAAAACCAAAACTCCGTTTCTCCAAATACGCGTACCGAGGCTAAGTTAACACTGTTAATTACGATAAAAAAGAATAGACTAGAGCCCCAAAGGGGGATCTCTGGCCACCAAAATTGAACGTATACGCCAATTGCGGTAAGCTCCGCCATACTAACGAGTATGTATAAAACCCAATAGTTCCATCCGGATGAAAAGCCGGCAAACTTACCCCAGTATCTATTGGCAAAATAACTAAAACTACCCGCTACGGGTTCTTCAACTACCATTTCTCCAAGCTGCCTTAAAATGAGGAATGCTATGACTCCAGCAATGGCATAACCGAGAATTACAGCAGGGCCAGCTAAAATAGCTGCCTGTCCTATTCCTAAAAATAAACCTGTACCAATAGCACCGCCTAAAGCGATTAATTGTATGTGTCTATTGCTTAGGCCTCTACTTAATTTTTGGTCTTTCTTTTTAGATTCATTGGACATTTCAGAACTCTAATATTGAATAGATTGTTGTTTTTTTAATTCAAGCACGAATATATATTAAATTAATGTATATGGAAGACTTTAATGCAGGTTTAATTGGTTTTGACTAAATGTTTTTGAATAAAAGCTAGAAATCTTTGAAGAGTTTGTAAAATAAAAATGTTAAAAAGTGTTAAAACTAATTTTGTATGTAATATCCAGTAGAATTCCTGCGTTATATAGGTGAATAAAAATTCATAATTTCATAATTTAGGTTAATAATTGGTTTGGAAAAATCTCGAGGCTCCCCGCCTCGAGGTTTTCTGTTAATGGGCTAGTTGACACCTATATATAAGTGGAATATTAGGCTACTGATCCTGCACTAATCCTACAGTTGGAATTAGCGCAAGTAAGGTGACACATCCTAAAAAATGATCTAAAGGGAAATTAAGTAGCTTTACGTAGCTAAGAATAGCTACATTTATAAACT
>DXEZ01000088.1 GCA_019114715.1 Candidatus Sphingobacterium stercoripullorum
TTTACTGAAAATTTGAGAAAGTTCCTTTTCAGGTATTCCTATCCCATTATCCTCAATTATATAAACCACTAAATTTTCTTCTCGATAGCTGTTTATTTTAATGCATTGTTCGGGGTGGAAACTTGAATATTTTATCGCGTTTGTTATTAGGTTTAAAAATATTTGATGGAGTGCGCTTTTCTCTCCCCAAATTGGGAGCAGTGTACCTGTTTGAATGATTTTTGTATCTTTCTTATGGATTAAACAAGCTTCTTTACATATTCTATTTATTTGAGAAACCATTGGTGTTGGTTCTTTTTGAAGGTGATGAGATCTACTTCGGCTAAGCTTCATGATATTATCAATAATGCTTTTAATACTTTCTATGCTTTCTAGCATGTTATCATGCCATTTTATCCGTGTGGATATGGGAAGGGTTTTCGAAGAAGATCTTAGAAATTGAAGACCCATTTTTAAGATTGATAAGGGATTTTTTAAATCATGCGATAAGGTATATGTCAGCATCTCAAGCTCATTGTTAAAGCTTTTTAAACTTTCAGTTAGTTTTTCTTGTTCTCTGTTTTTTTCAATAATTGATTCAGATATCATTTGATGTAACCCTTCTAGAAAGTATATTTCATCCTCACCCCAGGGTATGGCCGAGTCTTTAATTTCTTCTTCAAGATTGAGGTTAGAAATATGCTCGGGGCTATTTTTAAAAGTTTGATAAAACGTTTTCAGGTTTATAGTTGTAGAAACGGATTCTTTTCTAAACCATATTGCATAGTGCTCTTTCTCGGTGTCTAAACAATAAGCTATCAAGCCAGCGAAAGGTAAATTGCAACCGATAGTTTCTTCTCTATTAAGCCGAAAGTTATAATCCTTGAAGATTCTTTTATCGCTCTTTTTCTGCAAAAAAAGAATGATTTTTTCTAATTGCTTTTCATTTGGGCTTAGCCCATAATTAAAAACATCTCCATGGTGATAAATTGCCATGCCGTCAGCTTGCATCGACTGGGTTAAGAGCTCCATATTTTCGGCTAATGCGCAATTGGGAGTCTGAAGTTCTTGCAAGCGCTTAGTCATCAATGTATTGACGTGAAAAAACTTTTCTTTATTGCTTAAATGAGTTTCTTTTACAATGTTTTCATATTGCCGCATTGCATTTTGTACAATGAATGAACATATTTTTCTACTCTGTTTATCTATTTTTGTTGGAGAAGTCGAGTAACCTACTAATGCACCCCAAAGTTTTCGGTCTAGAAAAAGAGGGTAACTTATGAATGCGTTTATTCCAATATGCTGTAAATAATGAAAATGCTGAATAGGTGCAGGTTTAAGTTTTGATGGTAAAGAATCGATATTTTTATTTATCGAAAAGAATTTTTGATTTCGTTTTTTTAAGTCTGGATTGTAGCGATAGGGTAGACTTTGATAATATTCAATGACTCTTTCAGAGTATAAAAGATTCGATAAGGTTTTTTGATAGAAAATATTCTGATTTTCAAAGTTGTACTCCGATATCGCATGAAGGTGCTGGTGATCTTGTACTTTGAAAACCACTACACTTTCCATTTCTAACCAATTTCCAACTGTTTCACACACCAAGTCCCAATCATTAAAATACTGACTTTCAAATAAAAATCCAAGTCTTGTCATTTTTGTTGCAGGAATGTATTGTTGGAACTGTTGTTCCCATTCAATATATATAAGATCATTTATGGTTGTGAAGTCGAAATAATAGTTCTGACCTTTTATTTTCTCTACAAATATTTGTTTAGGAGTTTTTGTGGAAAACAACTGATTTATAAATTTTAAATGCTTGTCTGCTAGTTCTGGTAGACAATCATTGTAAAACTTTTCAATACATGAATTGAAATAGTATGTCTCGTTTTTATCCGAGAATTTCATTGCGTCTTCGCTGATTCCCACTATTTTTAAATTCCTGTCAACAATCAACACATGTCCATATTCCTGCAGGAATGAAGTGGATTTGCACTCGTTAGATTGAACTCCCATAAGATTTGCTTTCAAAAATCTATTTAATGTTTTTAGCTTTATAATTAACCCTTCAATATTTTTCTTAAAGGATTTGTTTTTCAATTGGGTGTGCTTGGTTTTGCTTGTTTCTAAGTTTTCAAGCATAAAAATACATTATTAATATGTCCTATCCAAGTAATGTTGCTTTTATTTCATAATGTGGAGTATGAAATCTTCTGATGAAGGTAGATTGGATTGGCTACGAAGTTTAAACCCTTGACTTGGAGTAAAATGTATTGTCAAGTAGTTTTAATCGTGGTTCATACATAAAGTAAATGAAATAACTTTCACTTCAAAATAGGCTTCGATACTCATACTCTCGAAGAAAAGAATTAGAATAAAGTGCCTATAGTTTATTTTAGAGCTCTCGTTCTACCTTATGCACTTTTTACACAATAAATAAATAGCCTTAGGTTGCAAAATATAAGGAAGGACGTGTGACTTATATCTCTCTTCATTCCCTCTTTTTCCAAATCTGAATTGCTGGCAATTGATTGAAAAAGAAAATAAACTTAATTCAGCTTATAATTGGTCCAGAAACTGGGGAGTACCATATTTTAAACTAGAATTTTTTATTTATAAAAAACGACATTCTATCAATCTTAATAAGCTTTATGGAATAAGCAGCAGGTGTTTATTTCTTTTCCTCGAATTGCATTACGTAAAAATATCAAGAATCTGTAGAAATACTTGTTTTAGAGAATCATAGAACTTATTTCGTATTACTTCTGTTTCTACCAATACAATAAATGTATTATAAAATTAAAAAGAAACTGATATGAAGAATAGTAATGAAAAACACAATGGAATGCCTAATTCGCACCTCCATGACTTATTTATTAATGAATTGAAGTATATGTTGAGTGGTGAAAAGCAATTGGTCGAAGCTCTTGAAGAAATGTCAGAAGTGGCAAAAAATAAAGATCTCAAAGAGGCGTTTAAAAATCATAAAGAGGAATCAGAAGGCCATGTGGATAAATTGAAGTTGGTTTTCAAGAGCATTGATACCCAAGAGGAGGAGGAAAAGTGTAAGTCCATAGAGAGTTTAATTCAAGAAGGAAAAGCTATGGTTAAGGATTTTAAAGATGATGAAGCGTTAGATGCAGCATTGATAGCTGCGGCTCAAAAAATCGAACACTATGAAATAGCTTCTTATGGTAGTTTAGTTACCTACGCTGAATTAATGAACCACGATAAAGCTAAGGAAATTCTTAAGGAAATTCTTTCGGAAGAAAAAGAAGCTGATGAGAAACTTACAGATATTGCCATGTCTCATGTTAATAAACTAGAAGAATAAAATAATAGATACTTGTTGCCTTTACTTTCATGAAAGAGTGGACGGTGAAAGTGAGAAGAATGAGTATTTGTTTTTATGTCCTGCGTCTAAATAAGTTTTAGATTGCAGGACATTTTTCATTTATGAATATTCTATATCGTACACAATGTGAAAATTTCTCTGTTTTTTATCTCTTTGCATGTTTTTCCTAGGAACAGGTAGCGCTACAATTCTGAAACTTTCACCACTGCCACAAGGAAATGAGAACTTGCTTTATATTGTTTGCATTAATTTTAAGAGTAATGTAGAAGATTGATTGGATAATGAATAATATTGAATTCTTTTTTATAAAAATAAAAGGGAGAGTTGACTCTAAAACTTGTTATGTGAATTTTTAATTGTTTTCATCTATTTAAGTGTGGAGAGGTTTTTGCTGTACTACAATAGACTTATACAATAATAGTATTCTTACCTTAAGAATTACATATTTTATTTTGCTCTATTTATGATAAAAATTATTCTTGTTGAAGACCACCAGTTAGTAAGGAACGGTATTAAGCTCCTTTTAGAAGGTCAAAACTATATTAATATTATAACTGAAACAGGCACAGGACAAGAAGCATTAGCATATTTGAGAGGGGAGGAAGCTCTAGCTATAGATATGGTTGTCACTGATTTGAATATGCCAGATATGGATGGCTGGAGTTTAACGAAAAAAATCAGAAAAGAATTCCCAGATATAAAAGTGTTGATTTTATCCGCAGTTGATGATTCGGAATCTATTAAGTCAGCTTTTAATAATGGAGCGCATGGATATTTATTGAAAAATGTTGAATATAATGAGTTGTTGTCTTGCATAAAATTTATCCATAAAGGGGGGAAGTATTTATGTCAGGAATTAGCTTTTAGGTTTTTAGACTCTTCTACCGAAGGACGAGAGTTGGAAAAAGAGCGGGTTTTTATTATGGAAGAGTTGGATATTTCAGAGCGAGAGCTTGAAGTGTTGAAGCTTATTGGAGAGGGATTAACTAATATAGAAATTGCGGATCGTATATTTTTAAGCAAACGCACCGTGGAGGGGCATCGACAAAGTTTGATTCGAAAAACTAATACGCAAAACACAGCCTCTTTAGTTAAATTTGCCGTTGCAAATGGTTTGTTGGATTAGCTGATGAATCATTTGTTTGTAATTGTTTCTTAGCTTGTTTTGAGAAAGTAAATCCGGAGTTGTTAAATTATAGTGAGTTAACAACACTCTCGAAAAGGTTAGGATGGCTAATCTGGGGGGGCGGTAGAAACAAGCCGTTTTATGGAGGGATTATTTTAGATCTAAACACTATTGAGCCTAAGGGGCTATACAGTTAAGGTTTATATTTCAATTTACACCAATGAGCGCAAGCTTATGTAGCAATTTGCTTTGTATTAAATTAAGATGTAGAAAGAAATAGAATGCGTAATTAGAATTAAGAAATTGAATTATCTGTCCAGCAAACTTTTAAAAATAGCAAAGATATTTACCACTATAAAATTAAATTACCACTAGGAGAATATTTAATAAGCTAACTTCGTAGGGAAGATACGTCGAATTATCGATGATGAGAAAAGCCCCTTTCATAAAACATTTAAATTTTGTTTTTTTGTATAAAGGAATATTGATATGCAGAGTCAAAAATTAAACAGTTTGCAATTAGAGTTGCTTAAAGTCTACTCTTTTGAGCCGAGTAAGGAGGATTTACTTGTGATAAGGGATTTTGTTGCCAAGCATTTCTCGGACAAGTTATTGAAAAACGTACAGAACGCTATCG
>DXEZ01000089.1 GCA_019114715.1 Candidatus Sphingobacterium stercoripullorum
GTTGCACTCATTATTCCTGCACCAATCAGAACCACATCAACTTGTTTGGTGTTGTTATTTTTTGCCATATGTTAAATACTAGTCAGTTCTAAAGAAATTTCCCAAAGAATACTTTGTAGAGGTTAAACCACAGAAGCCTCTCTTTTGTTTTATTTTGTAAGAGCAAGATAGCTTAACTCTTTTAGCTAGGCGAGGACTACACGACAAAATTTACACAATACCAACAGGTAAAACTACCACATCCAAGAGTCAACAAGCTAGCTAGCAAAAAAGCTTATTCCTAAGTGGAATAAGCTTTATATTTTTTAATAAACATGTTACTCCGCATGGAGCCAAGCTTTTTTAGCTAAAAGCTCCTCATCGGTTTCTCTAACATCCTCATCGTCAATACAACAGTCTACTGGACAAACCGCTGCACATTGTGGTTCATCGTGAAACCCTTTACACTCTGTGCACTTATCTGGAACAATATAATAAACTTCATCTGAAATTGCTGCTTGAGGTGCTTCAGCATCGACAGTCACCCCATCTCCAAAATCAATTAACCCACTTAAAGCCGTCCCATCTGAAAAGCGCCATTCCACACCAGCATCATAAATCGCCGTGTTTGGACACTCAGGTTCACATGCTCCACAGTTAATACACTCGTCTGTAATAATTATAGCCATCTAATACCTCTCAATTGTAAATATTAATAGTAAATTTGTTCCCTCATCCGCCTTCTAGCGGGATAGTTTGGAATTACTGCTACAAAGATAGCTAATTGAAGGAAGAATTAATAGTTTAAGACCTTTAAAATCTTAATATTTTGACACTAAAGCAACGTATCGACGCCTTTTCAATTTTGGGAGAGAAACTAAGATCCCCCAATTTCATCAACACTGCCTCACTTGAGCGCACCCAAGTCCTAAACCCCTGGTTTACTCCAGAAAATGTGACGCTTCAAATCCAGCAGTTTGGTGATTTATTACATAGCGAAAACCTCAGCAGGTGGCTCGCAGGATATACTTTCGATGACTCTGAGAAAACAGTAGGTTTAATTACCGCGGGAAATATTCCTTTAGTGGGTTTTCATGATATCATCTGCGTTTTAATAAGTGGTTTTAAACTTCAAGTGAAAGTTTCCTCAAACGATGCGGGGCTAACGGCTCTGGTTTTAAATACGCTCCTAGAGATTCAACCGGCCTTTAGAGAGAAGATTGAAATCGCCGATCAATTAAAGGACTTCGACCTAGTCATTGCTACAGGTAGCAACAACAGCTCGAGATACTTCGACTATTATTTTGGAAAAAAACCGCACATCATTCGAAAAAACAGAAATGCACTAGCCGTTCTTACAGGTGAAGAAAGCCCTAGCGAGATCCGCGAACTTGCAAAAGATATATTCACCTATTTTGGACTGGGTTGCCGCTCAGTCTCCAAGCTCTACATTCCAAAAGGGTATGCTATAGAGCAGCTTTTTGACAACTTAGAAGATTATAAGCAGCTAGGAGATCACTATAAATATAAAAACAACTACGACTATTACAAGTCGATCTACCTTATCAACGGGAATAAGCACTACGACAACGGATTTTTACTGCTAAAAGAAGACTCATCTCTTGCTTCCCCTTTATCGGTATTACATTTCTCGGAATACACGGATTTAAGCACTTTAGAAAATGAACTTACCGCAAGTAATGAGCACATTCAGTGTGTGGTTTCTGGTGCGCCGCTTAACATCTCCTCACCAGTAGTAGGTTTTGGAAAAGCCCAACAGCCCACACTTGAGGATTACGCAGATAACGTAAACACGCTAGCGTTCTTAGAACGGCATAATCCGTAAACCAAATTTTGTTAACATAAATTAGTACTTGTTAGCCAAAAAAAGTTATAACTTTGTTAGCGTATGTATATTATCAAAGTAAAAGGAGTCGCCAAGATCCCAGATTACGTTCAACTGCGGGATTCGTCATTCACCTTGCTAGCATACTTTAGGGTTGATCGGCCTGGCAAAGCACTTGAGAAAGTTGGCCTTGGAGAAAAAGTCGACGAGATCATGGAAATCGTCAACAACATGCCATTCGGGAAGATTCAAAAAATTGACATATAGAATTCATATGAATACAAATAAAACTACTGTAATAAGATTAAAAAATGTGGATATCTACCAGCAAAAACACCTGGTGCTATCGCACGTTGATTTAACGATAGATTCTGGAGAATTCATTTATTTAATTGGTCAATCGGGAAGTGGAAAAAGTAGCTTGCTAAAAATCATCTATGGAGATTTGTACATCAGCTCGGGAGAAGGCATGGTGGCAGGCTTTGACTTAAAAACGCTCAGCAGCAATCAAGTTCCCTTTCTACGGAGGAAGCTGGGTATTGTCTTCCAAGACTTCCACTTATTAAATGACCGAACAGTAGAGAAAAACCTAGAGTTCGCCTTAAAGGCAACCGGCTGGAAGGACAAAAACCTCATACAAATAAAGATGCTCGATGTATTAGAAAAGGTGGGACTAAGGTCCAAACTTAAAAAAATGCCACATGAGCTTTCTGGGGGTGAGCAGCAAAGGGTAGTGATCGCTAGAGCACTATTAAACGATCCAGAAATAATCCTAGCGGATGAGCCCACAGGTAACCTAGATCCGCACACCTCAGAAGAGATTATCCTCTTATTGCGAGATATTGCTGCATCCGGGACCGCTGTATTAATGGCAACACACGATTATCAAATCATCAGGAACCTTCCTGGAAGAATTATACGCACGGCAGACACAGCCCTATACGACAACGTAAGCTTAGAAGACTAAGCCATAAAATCAGAGAACAAGACATTTTGTACTTCCTTTTGGCATATAACTGACAGCATGTCGGAAGATAGGCCTTTGGCAGTATGTTTGAGTACCCCCTAACAGATTACTTATTAGGTGTTAAGTTTATAAAGTATGAGCAATCAAAAGAAAAAATATAATACAGAAAATCAAGATGCTGAGGTGAAGGATGAAACCATGGAAAACACGCAAAACGAAAACAACGAGACTTCAGCAGAAACTGCCGATACAGAGACTTCTCCAGAGGAGGTTTTACAAAACGAAGTGAATAGCTTAAAAGACAAATATACTAGGCTTTTCGCGGAGTTTGACAACTATAAAAAACGTACTTCTAAAGAGAGAGTCGAGTTAATACAAACTGCAGGAAAAGAAGTAATCGAAAAGCTTCTACCCATCTTAGATGATTTCGATAGAGCACTAAATGCCATGGAGAACGCCCAAGAGGTGGAGGGCATCAAGGAAGGTGTAGAGTTAATACATAACAAATTTAAAAACACGCTTCAATCACAAGGTCTTAAAGCGATGGAAGATGCCAAAGGGCAGCCTTTCGATGCAGACCTTCAAGAAGCAATAACAACAGCGCCAGCGCCAGAAGATAGCCTAAAAGATAAAATCATCGACGTGATTGAAAAGGGCTATTACCTCAATGATAAAGTGTTGCGCTACGCTAAAGTAGTAATAGGAAAATAAAAGGCTGAGAGAAAATGTCAAAAAGAGATTATTATGAGGTTTTAGGGATTTCTCGCGATGCCGACGAAAAAGCTATAAAATCTGCATACCGTAAACTAGCGATCAAGTATCACCCGGATAAAAACCCAGACGACAAAGAAGCTGAAGAAAAGTTCAAGGAAGCTGCCGAGGCCTATGAGGTACTTAGCAATTCTGAGAAAAGACAGCGCTACGATCGTTTTGGACATTCTGCCGATGGTGCTTCAGGTTTCGGTGGCGGACACGGCGGTATGAGCATGGAGGATATCTTCAGTCAATTTGGGGATATATTCGGCTCAGGGAGTCCTTTTGAGAGCTTCTTTGGTGGAGGTGGCAGAGGCGGCGGAAGAAGAGTACGTAAAGGCACCAA
>DXEZ01000015.1 GCA_019114715.1 Candidatus Sphingobacterium stercoripullorum
CTAAAGTAATTCCTTGTGGAGACAATTATGTAAAAGTCAATACTGGCTTTAACATTCCTCTTCAGGTATCGCCTGCAGCTTATGGTGCGTGCGGTGCGTTTGGTGGCTATCCATATGCCTATGGCTATAACTGTGGCAATAATGGTGGCTGGGGTTAATTAGAGAAAGGAGGCTATTATGTCATATCCTATTAACCCTTACATACTCGCTAATAGCCAAGGTATTCCACGCCTTCAAGCAAATTCAGTAACAGTTAATACTTCAGAGGTACGCTTTAGTTTTCAGAACCATAGATTTCTTAATGCTCCTTTTGTTGGATTGATACTATTCAAACTGCCTTCTATTCCTACAGGAACGACAGCAACTTTGCCAGTAGTATTTGCCACGAATGGAAACAATCAAGCAGCTATCAACTATGAAACTGGAGCTCCTTTAACAGTAGCTGATGTTGCAAGAGCAGGTATATTCTTAGCTATTTACGACTCAGAAGATGGAACTCTGTATGTATTTCCAACAGCGACTACGTAATTAAAAATTAAAAATCATGGCTTTTCAAAATCTAAGAACTGGCAGTACAGTTTATATCTTTCATAAAGATAATTCTCCTAAATTGGAGATAGGACAGGTTATCGCCGAGCCTAAAATACGGCAGAAATATCCAATTCCAACTCCAGGGCAGCCTTATGCTGGCTTTATGCCTCAACAGCAAGAGCAAGTCGTAGATTTGTCCATTAAAATAGGAGACAAAGTTCAGCCTATCGAAGGCCTAACTCCTTCTACTGATATTCAGGATTGTGGTAATGGATTGTTTGTATCTTGTAACAGAGATGCTGTAAATGCAGAAGTAGCAGCATATATGCATAATAGCGAAGTCGCTATTGCAGATGATGTTATCAATGCTCATAGGCAGATTATCGAAAGCTGCAAGAATATAATGGTTGTGCTAAATCCTGAAATAGCAGAAAGGCAAAGGCTCGAAAAGGAAAACAGTGAATTAAAAACACAGCTGAAAGAACTTTACAAGTCACAATCTGAAATGAAAGGTATGATGGCCTCTTTATTAGAGCAGTTGGGAAGCCCTGTAAAGAAAAGTTAAACATATAATTTTGTAGAAAATATGCCTACTATAATTAAAATTAAAGAGCGCCAGGCTGATAAGCTTTATGAATGCGCAGAAAAAGTGCATAGAGGCGCAAAGAAGCTCATGGAATTTATCGAAGATGAAATTCTTGAGTCAGAAGAGTTTGATGAGCGCTACGGCGGTGGCGGTAATGGCGGTGGTACAGGCGGTTATCGCGACGAAGACGATGACGACGATGAGGACTACAACGAGCGTCGAGGTGTACCCGGCACTGGTAGATATGGTCGTCGTAGATACGGTCGAGGACGCCGCTACTAATAACTAATTTCAACTGAGGCCGTGCTTGTTGAGTACGGCCTCTTTTACTTAAAAAACTTTAATAATATGGCAGCAAGAAAAAGATTACCGCTTGATATGTATGATGACATACCAACGGAAATGAGAAAATACCTTCGATTTCATGGATGGCATTTTAACAAAAAGGCATGTGATTTTGCAGTAAGTCTAATGCGCAAAAAGAATGCTTCTACTGGTAAGACAGAGAAAATAGAGCCTCTTACAAAAGACCAAGTCGACTCTATGCTTGCAAAATATGGTGTGACTCTAGAAAATAACGTAGACTATGACTATGTGTATGTTGCTAATATGGGAAAAGCTGATTTGCTTAAAAGTAGTATTACTGATGAGCAGCATTTAGCTTTGTATGTAAAAGATGTAGTCGACGACATAGATGCAGGCGATGGAGAAATAATGCGTGAATGGGACGCTAAAATGACATCCAGAGGTATAGCTGTAGATTGGGAAGAAATTCTATGATAGCAGGAAAATTCTATCTTGAAAACTATGCTAATTGGCACATATCATACTTTATAATGACAGATGCCAATGACGCAGAAGAAATAATAGATGAGTTGTATAGCTTAAAATGTAGTAAACGGTTTTTGAATAGAGCTAAAGAAATTTTATACTCAAATAGGCGTAATATAGGAATAGCTTATAGCAATCCTAAATATAAACGTAGCGCTATAGTAGTATCAAAAACTACTGATATTTGGGAATTTTTCAATAGCTTTGCTCATGAAGTAGACCACATTGAAAAGCACATTGCTAAAACATTGAATTTCAGTCCTTATAGCGAAAGCGCCAGTTATCTAGTTGGTGAAATTATAAGAAACATGTTTTATAACATAACAAAGAAAATGCTATGCTAGAACTCATTGAAGCAAAAGACCTAGAAGCTCTTATGTTTTTTATAACTGTTAGAGTAGTAATAATAGTTATATGCTGGATTTTCTCTACTATAGCGTGTATCGTTGATTTTTGGAGTGGTACGTTAACAGCAAAGATTTTAGGCGAAAAGCTTATGTCTCATGGCTTTAGGCGTACTGTTGTAAAAATAGGCGATTATGCTAGAGTTCTCATGTTTGCATTTATGGTAGATGTTTTAGGAAGCTTGCTATCGTTTTATATACTGCCATTTGCAACTATGCTTTGTGCTTTAGCAATACTTTGTATAGAAGGCAAATCTGTATTAGAAAATAGTAAAAGAAGAAAAGCACATGCCGGAGATGTTCCAGATATGATTAAGCAGATTATTCAAGCAGCTACTACTGAACAAGGCAACGAAGTCTTTAATAAAATAGTAAAACAAGTATCTCTTAACAATAAAGAAAAATGAGAAAAATCAATAAACTCATAGTGCATTGCTCTGCAACGCCTGAAGGAAAAGACGTCAAAACCGAAACTATTCGAGATTGGCATGTTAATGGCAATCATTGGAAAGATATTGGTTACCATTATGTAATTGAGCTCGATGGCTCTGTTCATAAAGGCAGAGATGAAAGTGTAATAGGGGCACATTGTTCAGGCCAAAATGCAAATTCTATAGGAATATGCTATATTGGTGGTGTAGCTAAAGACGGTAAAACTCCTAAAGATACACGCACAGAGGCCCAAAAGCAGTCATTAATAGACTTGCTCAAAAGGCTTAAAGCAAAATATCCTAATGCCACTATACATGGACATAGAGAATTTGCAGCAAAAGCCTGCCCAAGTTTCGATGCTAAATATGAATATAGAGACCTCTAAAACTGATTAAAGCCATTCTCGCATATAAGAAATTATTCCGAGAATGGCTTTTATATTTATTATAATAGAATATAAATAAAAATACGAAATTATGCGAGAATTAACGAGAATAATTGTGCTTATACTTTTAGCCATTATGTTATATGGCTGTAAGTCAATTCAATATGTACCTGTAGAGACAATTAAAAGAGATACTACGTATATTTCACAAATCA
>DXEZ01000090.1 GCA_019114715.1 Candidatus Sphingobacterium stercoripullorum
GTTTCTGGGTTGGTGAACGCTTGCATAATCTGCATAGAAGGTTCATCTCCATGAACTAACGCATTTAACTCCTCTCTTGCCACTGTTAAGCCTAATTTCTCTACCTCTTGTGCTAGTAATTCTTTAGATAAAAATTGATTCCAAACTTGTTGTACGGCAAAGCTTCTGATTTGTGGAGTCGCTCCACCCATTTGTTGCTGATACATATTAACTGTTTGGTCAACTTGGTGATTAAATTCGTGGTAATCTATAGAATTCCCATTAATGCTTCCCACTTGTTGCTGGCTTCTCATCCAAAACGGCGAACCGTAGTTTATTAAGTCACCCAATAGAAACGCAACAATTGCCAACCCTATTACAAATATGACTAGCCCTGCACGGCTGCGCAAATAGCTCATTACTCCCATAATCTCGAGATTCTTTTTAGTCTAAATTTTTATATTATAAATCAATGTTTTGATTATGATACCATAAGGGTATCATAAATGCGGTGCAAGATAGCATTTTTTTCTTTGAAAATATTAATAAAAAAACACTTATCTGATGATGTATTCCTTTAGTTATTACATTAAATGGACCTAATTGGTATTAATTTCCAAATGAAGGGAATTGGGAGTCATCCGTCGGCAAGTAGTAGCCTGTTACATTTCCTTCACTTCGAATGTTGTTGAAGTCCATATCCGATTCAAACGAAGGGGCGTATAAGTCTCCTTTACCGTCTTTAAAGAACATCGCTATGGGGACGGTGTTGTAGTAGATTTGTTTCTTCTCGTCGTAAAATAATTCTTCTGTTTTTATTACTGAGCCATCAATCATGGTTAAGACGACATTATCCCGAAACTCGGTTATTCCAGCTTTTTGATGTTGAATGGCGTAATCCGATACTATTCTTTGTTTTTCCTGTTGGTTTTCATCAAACATGATGATTTGTACTCCCTTTTGGAACTCATAATTTCCTGTAGTATCGTGGTAGATACGTAATTCTGGGCTTGTTAATTCTGCTTTAACAAAGGTGGAATCACTGTATAGGATTGTAACATCGTGAGAGACATCTACAGCTTCTTCTTCTGGTGCCTCGGTAATTCTACGTACTTCTCTAAGGTCGTTTTCACAACTCAATAATCCAACTACTACGCCTAATAACACTATTATTAGCGTATAATAAGTTGCATTATTTTGTTGGTAAGTGTCCATTATTGATCTGCGTATCTTCGGAACCAGGTGTCGTTGATTGTAAACCCAACGTTAATGTTGATATATCTTTCTCTCACTAAATTATTGGATAAGGTTCCCATTTGCCCGAATTCTGCTGATATGTGAATTGTTGAGAATGAGTTTCCAAAGTTTTTCTCTGGAAGTGGAAAGCCAAATCCAGCAGTGATGGCCATATCTTTAATGTCTTGCTGGTTTAATTGTAGTTGCGTTTTATTATACCTGAATCCTAATCTGTATTCTACTTGGTTAAAATACCGTATCGAAGTGGGGTCAGGACGAATTTGTCCACCCACGGCAATACCGTAGTTTTTATTTAATTTGTTCTCTTTTGCTCTAGTTTGGAAGTCAGACCAGTCTGCGTAATTAAAATCAGCGCCTACCATCCAATTGTATCCTTTTCCGATTGAAATACCGACGTTGTGCTTCATTGGAAGATTAATGTCTCTTTCAGGCTTTGTTTCAAAAAAGGTGGTGTCCCGAATTATGGAGGTCATTTCCGGATCGTTGTAGGGTTCGTGTGTAGTACGAAGTATCGTGGTTCTGCTTCTTACCGTGTTGTTTAATGATCCTGAGTATCCGATGGTGAAGTGTTTGTTCTTGCCAATAGGGGTAAAGTATTGTATGCCGTAATCTACTAGGGCTCCTTTTATTTGTCTTGTTTCTTGTTGTATAGTTTGGTAAGCGGACAGTTGCAATGGGAATTCCATGCTTGAGATATCTGATAACTCACCAAATAAAAGGCCTACATTTGCACCTATGCTCAACCCTTTGATAGGGGATATCCCATATCCTACAAATGCCTTGTTTAACCCTCCTTCACCTGAAACTTTACTTCTATATTGAATGGTGTCTAGATTTCTTAAGGAAGAATTGGAATAACCAACATCGGAATATGGCATGATACCAAATGCAAAACCTCCGGCACTTTGTAAGGGAATTCCAAAAGCTAAATGACCGAATGCAAAATCTGCAGTATGATCGCTGATGGAGTTTTTACTTAGTTGTGTGATATTTCCATATAAACCAGCCTCCAAAATGGTTCGGTTAAATGCAGAGTAGCTTGCGGGGTTGCTGACGTTTAAAAACGGTAAGCCATTGATGTATCTCACTCCCGTGCTAATGCCACCCATTGCTCTGTTTTGAGGTAGATGATCTTGTCTCATTTGTCCCAAGCCAAACTGTGAATACGGTGAATGGGAAGAGGACTTTTGTCCTAAAGCAGGGAGACTAAATGTTAATATTAAAACTACCGTAAAGATTCTTTGAATCCTGCTAAACAAAGGCAAACTATTTAATTCGTACATATATGTTTTGAGACCAAATTCATTTTTAACCTACATAAATAATAGAGTTTAAACTATTTTTTATGCATAAAATTCCTACAAAGCTATTTAATTTTTGACTATTCTTTTCCTACTATTTGTTAAAAAAGGTTAACATGCATTATTTCAAGGGGTTAGCTTATTGTGAAAAACAAGCCAGCTGCTATCATAATTGATAAAAGTGTTTCATAGACCCAAGGGTTTTTTGCGTGTGTGAAATAATAAGATAAGTATATAGCAATTACTGGAGTACATAAAATTACATGGCTGATGTTTAATCTACTGGTGAATATTGAAGAGATTAAAAATAGCAATAGCATGTAAAACAGTAATAAAAAGCTTTTTCGTATTTGAACCACACTTTTAAAGAATTGTTCTTTTAAGGTGACTATAAAAAGTACTATACCCAATAAAATGGGAAATAGCACCCAATAATCTTGAATATCTATTGAGAAATCGTTGATTTTTGGTTTGGATATTTGCGAGAATATCAAGAAGAAGTCATCCGTTCTATCATACCAAACGTAGGCTACGAATATTAAGAAGTAAATGCTCAAGCAACCGATTAATGGGGTTACCCATTCCCTCCAATCGAAGGGTCTGAAAATAAATAGTGCTATCCATAATAGCAGGATCATGCTTAAGAACGGAAAGTAGATCAAGCTTCCTATTGCTGTGAGTATTCCCAAATCGAACATAAGCTGCTTGACTTGCGCCAATTGGTACATGCTTATTAGTCTTCCAAGCATCCATATAGTAATGAAATTACAAATTAATGCGGGTGATAGAAAAAGGAAAGGAAGCAGGGAGCTGCTGATTACAATATACAGTAAAGCAGTTAAGAAATTTGGTCTTGAAAATAGATTCATGGAGGTGACTAGGCGGTTTAAAAACAGTCCTTGGCCTGCTGTAATTAGCGCAGTCAGCACCACATTGGTTTCGACGGATAGGGTGAAGCTTTGTCCTTTAAATAGTAGATTTCCCAAAGCTGGTTCTAAGTAAAAGGTAGAAACCGTGCTAGAATGGAAGAAGCCACCCACACTCAATACTAAGCTAATTAGTATTAAAATAAATATATGTATTGCTTTGTGGTTTCTAAAAAACTGAATTAGCATAGTTGGGAGAGAAGCTTTTATGTCTTATTCTTTTCTAGGTTGCTTATTTTTCTATCCAATGCTACTAAATATACAGCGATTCCTATAAAAATTGTTAGCACCACTAAAACAACTGCATATATTTTACCTGATGATCTTAAGCTAAAAGCCATCTCTACATTGTCTTGTGCGTAACCTAAGCAACAAGCCAGTAGGAATACTGTTGACAATAATACTTTTTTCATAATATTAATCGTTATTTAATTTAGCCGCTAATAAACGGGTACGGTACCTTAAAGTGCAAATCCAACCGCCTATAAGTATCCAGCCAATGACGGCGGAATAAAATACAGGCCTCATGTTATTGTCCATATCCAAGTCGCCAAAGGTTGAGTTTCCACCACTTCCAGGGTGTAATGAATCGGTAAGCTTGGGGAGTACAAATAGTAGGACAACCATAATTGGAAAGGCGAATATATTATAAACGGCAGAGATTCGGGCTCTTTGCTGTTCTTCTTCTAATGCGTTTCTTAACACCAGGTATGCCAGATACATCAGTGTCGCAATGGCAGAACTATTCAATTGGGGGTCATTTGTCCACGGTTCGCCCCAGGTAATGTTTGCCCACTGCATTCCCGTTAATAAACCTAGGAAACAAAAAACAATCCCCGTGTTTACTGCCTCAACTGCTAAAGTATCGTTTTTTAAATTAGAGGAGCTTAAATACTTTACGCTGTATATAACGGATACCAGGTACATGCTGAGCATGCTAAACCACATGGGAACGTGGAAGTATACATTTCGAATAGACTCGTTTAAAATATGTAATTTGGGGACAGGTCCAAGGAAGCCGGCAACAATAGAAAAGCCAACTAAAACGACGCCTAGGTATTTCCACCACATTTTTCTCATCATGTCA
>DXEZ01000002.1 GCA_019114715.1 Candidatus Sphingobacterium stercoripullorum
TTTAGCGTGTGTAGGGTGTAGTTTAAACTTACAACCGTGTTTTTAGTAATTTGCATAAATAAAAATAGTTTTGAATGCTATGCATTCTATATAAAAAATTAAAAATTGCGTAATTGATAGATAGCTTCACTTATAGTGTCTACAGGCGCTCGGCAGGTTTTATCTTTACAGATGTAAAGCTTATTTGCAGCTACATCTTTCCCCTCCATTAAAGGTATCTCTGTATTTGTGCCTCCCACTAATAAAACATTTGGGATAAACTCTTGATTTAATTTCAATGCGTTTTTTTGAGAGTCAGGACCTGTTATAACTACTTCGTAGGTTCCATAAACATCTTCTACTAACAAGTTTAACCAGCCTGAATGAACGGTAGGAAATTGATCTATTTGCGGAATTTTCTGCTGAATCAATTCGTCTGCTATTAAATTATAAGCGTTGTTATCAAAATATTTTCCTAATCGGTGCAAATTTCGGGCCATTGTAGAAACACCTGAAGGAATGACATCATCCATAGTATCTGCTTTATTTACAATGAGATCAGAGAATTGAGAGTAGCTAAAGTGCTTGTTTTCTTGATCGTAAAAAAGCTCTAAAGCCTCATCGGTATACCTTTGAGCCAATTGCAGCCAATTCACTTCAAAGGTGACTTGATAGAGCTTAATAAAAGCGGAAGCCGTTAATGAATAATCGTCTAAAAAGCCAGGTATATTCCGGTTTGGATCAGCTGGTATATGGAGAAGCTGACCACCTGAGCTTACCAGATGGGTATTGATGAATTTTCCTAGAGATTTAGCAAGCGTTAGATATTCAGTTTCTCCTAAAGCTAGGTAGGCGTCACAAAAACCCTCCAATAATAAGGCATTCCATGCACATATTTGCTTTTTATCTGTAGCAGGAGGAATTCTTGAGTTTCTATATTTTAGGAGGACATCGATAGCTTTTTCTTTTATTTCCTGCCATTTTTTCAGCTCTATGCCATTTGCAGCTGCAAAATCTTCGTCACTTTGGCTGCAAAATAACACGTTTGTATCTTCTAACTCCCAGTTACCTTGAGACGCACAATTGAAATATGTAGCTACCAGGGCAGCACTTTGCGGGATGAGCTTTTCAATTTCCTGTTTCGTGAAAACATAATATTTCCCTTCCACAGATTCACTCTCTGCATCTAAAGCCGAGTAAAAGCCTCCGTTGGCATCCATCATATTATCTTTGAGCCACTTGGACGTGTTTTTTATAACGGCTTTGTATGCGGCGCTAGGGCGCTGTCGGTATGCATCGGAATATAAGGATAGTAGTTGAGCATTGTCGTAGAGCATTTTCTCAAAATGAGGGACTTTCCAATACCTATCGACGCTGTAGCGTGCAAAGCCTCCAGCAAGCTGATCGTAAATGCCGCCCCAGCTAAGCATTTTAAGGGTTCTGTGTACCTGATCTACTACCTGCTTATCCGAAGATAGAGTACCGTATTTTAGTAAAAACAGCCAGTCGTTAGGAAGTGGGAATTTTGGAGCGCCTTGGTAGCCCCCATTTTCTTCATCGAACTTTTCCTTCCACTGTTCTACCACCGCTTCTAAGTGCTCTTTTGAAAAGTTGAATGCTTTGCCTTTAGTGTTTGGTATAGTTTTAAAGTTATTTAGAGCACCTTTTAGCTTCTCTGCATATTCGTAGAGTAGCTGCGGGTTTTCTTCCCACTCTTTGTTGATGTGGTTGAGTACGTCTCGCCACTGCTCATTGGTGAAGTAGGTGCCTCCATAAACCGGCCGGCCATCTGGCAGGCATATGCAATTTAGTGGCCAGCCTGCTGAACCGGTCATAATCTGTACTGCCGCAATGTATATTTGGTCGATATCCGGGCGTTCCTCTCTATCGACTTTGATGTTTATATAATGCTCATTCATCAATGATGCAACAAGGGGATCAACAAAGCTTTCCCTTTCCATCACATGGCACCAGTGGCAGGAGGAATAGCCAATAGATACCACCAGAAGCTTGTTCTCTGCTCTGGCTTGTTCTAGGGCTTTGTCGCCCCAGGGTTGCCAGTTAACTGGATTATCTTTATGTTGTTGTAAATAGAGTGATTTCTCGTCTTTTAGTAAGTTGGCCATTTGTTAAAGTTTAAAGGATCTGTTTGAGGGTTGCAGTACCACCAGAAAGCATTTCCCATGAGGGGAGGTCGCATGTAATATGTGCTATTCCTGTGGTTCGTAAGTATACCTTTTCATTGCACAGCCAAGAGGCTAAATCACTGATAGGATTGTTATGACCGAATAGTAAAATTTGAGTGGATGTTGCAGCCTGATTGTTAATTAATCGCAGTATATCGCTTTCACCCCTTTCATAGATCTCATCGTAATAGGCGATTGACTCTATAGGGAAACCCAGCGTTTTAGCGAATATTATGGCGGTTTCTTTTGCTCTATAAGCCGGGGAGCTAATTAGGGTCAGCTTATCCAGGGGATCTAGGAAGCCCTGCAGTTCTTTTGCAATCCTTAGATTCCTATCTATTCCTTTTTCATGGAGCTGGCGCGAAAAGTCGCTATTGTCCTTACTCCACTGATTGGCTTTTCCGTGCCTAATAAGAAAAAGTTCTTTCCTTTCCATGGTTAAAATTAGGCTTTTTAAAGCTCACATCAAAACCAAAGAATAGGCTTAATAGTGTTTGATTGAAAATAATATAGGCTGCATGAGGCATTTAGCGAGCCATGGCACTTTGGAAGATTCCAAACGGTGTCCAGCAGGCTCTATTTCTTAAGGTCTGCCTTCTAATTTGGTTGTTCTTTTCCCAATCTTCTTCCGTTACGTAATCGCGCTTATGGTCTAGGTGTACGCAGATAGCTTTGTAGCGTATTTGAATAGGATAGACTTGTTTGTTGATGAGCCTTTCACCCAGCTCGCGATCTTCCCCTCCGTAGCGCATGCGTTCATCAAAACCATTTACCGCGAGGATGTCTTTTTTCCAGCCTGAAGCATTGTGCCCATTCCAAGTGGGGTTTGTCGGGGTGAGCTTATTTAAAAAGTTAGTGATACGTTGGTTGCTCACGAGTTTGAAGTTCTTAAAAGATGTTCCTAGCCCATGGTCTCTTAGCCAGGAGAGGTTGAAGCACTTTTGGTTTTCTATGTCTCGTGCGTCAATTGCTTGTGATAGTTCCATCGGCAGTTTGAAGTAACCGCCTGATAAAAAGCGTCTTTTTTTTCGATATTTAAGATGCGTTGTTACAAAGTCACTCCGGGGTATGCAGTCTCCATCTGAAAAGATCAGGTATTCCGTTTCGGCATGTTTGATAGCTTTATTTAAAATTTTACATTTTTGAAAGCCTTGATCGGGATGCCAAATGTGCTTGATTTGGGTTAAACGGTCTTGAAAAGATTCAATAACCTCTTTGGTTCTATTGTCCGAGCCGTCATCAGCTACGAGTACTTCAAAGTCTTTGCGGTTTTGATGCGCATAACCTTCTAGAACTTTTTTTAACCATAATGGGGAATTGTATGTACTGATGATTACAGAGGCTTGCATTTTAATATTTATTTAATCCGTTCTCCACCCAAGTGAGTTTTTGTTTTATTGTTTCTTTATAGATTTCATCGTTTATAGTTGCTCGTTTCCTCGAGGCAAAGGGGTGCCAAATGTGATACCCTATACCTCCAAGCTTTATAAACTTCTTCTTGACACCATTCTGCAACATTCGGGCCACTAATTCTGTGTCCTCGCTACCCCAACCTGTCATATCTTCGTTGTAGCCGTTCACATTGGCGATATCGTCTTTAAAATAAGCCATATTGCAGCCTCTTGTGAAATGCAGATACTTACCCTTTGTTTTATAGCGTTTTGCGAAAAAAGGCATGAGAATTGGTATTCTTAAGGAGTTGAAATAATTCGTGCTGTTTTTTCTGAGCTCACTATTGGGAGGGATGATGTTCGCCGCAATGATGAGACTGGAGTAATACTCGCTTAAGTTAACGCGGCTTCCTGTGACCATATACCCTTGCTCGGCAATATTCAGGTGATCTTCCACGAAGTGTTTTTCCAGCAGAATATCGCCATCGATTTGTATGATGTACTGTTGAGACACTTTGGCGATAGCTTTGTTTCGTATTTGTGAAAGCTTGAACCCTTCATCAGGATGCCATACATGAATGATAGGTACGGGTGATCTTTTGGTAAGAGACTCAATTACATCAAATGTTGGTTGCTTCGATCCGTCATCGGCAATAATAATCTCTGCCGGGAGGGTCGTTTGCTTAAAGATACTTTCTACGCATAATTTTAAAGCCTCTGGCCAGTTGTATGTAGATATAATAATGCTTACCAAATCCGATTTGTTTTTATTGTGCTTGTGGGATATCGTCAATTAATGTTACGAAGCTATTGATTATTTTATTCCAATCGTAATTATCACTTACATACTGTTGGATTTGTTGCTCCCTTTCTTCGCTAGTCTTCAGGTTAAGAAGCTGATCAAGTTTTCTATGGAAATCATTTTTCCCCGTGTAGTAAGTGCATGCGCCCTTGCTTTTGATGCTATGGCCTCTCATCACGCGGCACTGTCCGTTCACCAGGGCCTCTTTACCGAAACTCATGGCCTCGATCAGTAAAAGCGATAGACTTTCCAGTGAGGAGGGGTTTACCACCACGCTGGAATGCTTTATTAGTGTGGACTTCTCCGCTTCACTGACAAAATCTGTATAGATAACATCTGGATGATCTACTTTATCTATATAAGCGCGCCCAGTTAGTACGAGCTTTAAAGTAGGGTGGTTGTATTTCTGTTTGAACTCTAAGAACCAAGGGATTATTTGCCCAATCTTTACGGCAGTTATTCTACCGAAGTAAAGCACATATTCATCCTTGATGTTCCACTTTTCTGTTATGTAATTATCCGCTAAAGGCTCTTCAAGCTCAATACCTACACCAATGACAGAGTTGGGCGCCATAGCACTTCCAAAGGCAGTTTTACAGAGCTTTCTTTCCTCTTCGGTATTAAAGGCAATATGATATATTCTAGAGAAAAGATGAGTATAAATTGATCGGTATAAATCCCCTTCATTATGCGCAGTGGGAATCATGATGACCTTCTCTGGAAATAATTCGGATAAAAAGTAGGTATGAGGGTATGGATAGCACATGGGAATGATAGCTTTGTACTGATGTCCATGTTCCTTAAAGTAATCCATCATTTTAGTGGAAAGTAAGGGGTGATGGAGTAGTGTTTTCCTTTCTCCCTCCACCATAAAATTCCACTTGGGATGTATCTGTGAAATTGCACCTAAAAGTCCTAACCTGAATAAATTCCTTCTAACTTTTCTTCCCCAGCGGTAGCTTTTTCTGATTTTCCAAAATTCCGGTTCATTGCAATCCTGAAGGTCAAAACGAAGAACTCGAATGCCATCGACCTCATCGACACCTTCTTCATAAATTTTTTTAATTCCTCGTAAATCCACTACGGTGGTCGTAATTACGTCCACATCGTAATATTTTGAAAGTCTCTCAGCAAGCATCTTACAGTGGATTTCTCCACCACCATTAACCTCTTTGCCGTATTGAAAAGAAACTAAACAGATTTTATCCATATAAAAAAAACGTAAAACAAGCTTTATACGCTACAAAAGGAATTCGTTTTTTAACTCTTATAGTTTGATTTAGCTTTCTAAGCTTAATATTTCTTTAACTTTATTATACACCATATCTACCTGCACAAGGTCTATCGCCTCTTTGCCATCGCATATACAGGGTTTGTTGCCGTAAACAGAACTAGGCCGGCTAGGATGTTCCACTTGAATGCAATCCTCAAAAACCTGACCAATTCCCCAAAAACCCATGTAAGGATGTGTGGCTCCCCAAATTGAAAGGCACCGAGTACCTTCTAAAGAGGCCATATGCATGCCTGAACTATCCATGCTGATCATCAAATCTAGGTTAGAAATTAAGTCCAGTTCCTTATTCAGCTCCAACTTTCCTATGGTGTTGATGCAGTTTTCTGTACCCACTATCCAAGAATTAACAATCTCCTGCTCTTGCTTCCCGCCGCCGAATAAAAATACTTTCACGCCCGCCCTGTCTAATCTATGAATGAGCTCTTGCATTTTCTCATAGGGCCATACCTTAGGTAGGTGTTGAGCAAAAGGAGCAATTCCTACTACCCCATAGTTAGCAAATTCTAAGATTTCTTGGTAGATGCTGGGGGCGGGTTTTCTGGTGTTGACCAGTGTGTTATTTGTAAAGCTTACCGTGTAGCCCAGCTGGCTGAAAACTTCGGCATAGCGAACTGCCGTGTGCTTTAAAGGCTTCCTCCGAGCCGAAGGGTCCTGAATGAACAGTTTTTTCTGTTTCCTCCCCTTATCAATCTGCGCAGTCTTTTTGCCTTTAAGGCGAAAGAGAGTGAGCAAGATATTGGACCGGATATTATCATGGAGATCTGCAATAGTAGCGGGGGCGAAACTGTTTAATGTTTTGAATAACTTAAATAGCCCCATTAACCCTTTGTGTATAGTTTTCGGGTGGAAAGCGACGAACCTTACTCCCGGGATATCAGTGAAAAATGCTTCGAAATGCGCACGAGACACCATAATGACTTGGGCCTGAGGATTTCTATAACATAGTTGTTTTAATACCGAGGCCACCATTGCCACGTCGCCCATCGCCGAAAACCGTAAAACTACTATTGGAGATTGCATGAAATTATTTTTTCCCTTTGCCGTAAAGTACGGGGTTTAAATTAGGGTCGTTATACATTTTCATCTGTTTATAGACTTTCATGTACTTGCTACCATTTTCAATGTCAAGTAGTAATTGATCGATGCTTGTCGAAAGATCTCTTTGTTGCTCTAAAAGTACGGCTAACTTCTCTTTACAAGAGTCTATGTGTCTTTGGCTAGTGTCTTTACGCTCGGTTTCTTCCTTCATATGGTAGATTTTTAGCGTTAAAATAGATAACCTATCTAGTGCCCAAGCTGGACTTTCAGTATTGATTTTAGCTTCTTCTTGAGGCGCTATGTTTTTGTATTTATCTAGGAAGTAACTGTCAATATATTCTACCGTATCAGTTCTATCTTGGTTGCTTTTATCGATTGCTCTTTTCCATTTCAAGGCCTCCACCGGGTCGATCTCTGGATTTCGTATCACGTCCTCCATATGCCATTGCATAGCATCAATCCAGCATTTCAGGTACAGTAAATGCTCTACAGTATCCTTGCTGTAGGGGTTGTTAATAGGGTGATAAATCTCATCGTGTAGATGGTAATCTTCTACTACCTGCTGGAAAACCTGGTTTGCTATGTTGCTTATCATTTGAAATAAATATTAAAAACAATTTGTGGGAACACTCCCAAAATTATTGTAAATATAGTTAATATAATTATGGCTGTATAAAGCGCCGTATGCTTATTGCTAATTTGTTGGCTCCCGCTGCCTTGTTTTAAAAAGGCGTAAAGCGGAATTTTAAAATAATAAAATAAAGAGACTACCGTAGTCAGCGCACCGCTGATTAGTAGTAGTAATGTGGATACATCTCCGGTATATTGGTAGACTTTAAAGGCTTCAGAAAATACAAGTAGCTTACCCACAAAACCCATAAGTGGCGGAATTCCTGCAAGTGAGGTGAGTAAAATCGTAAAGCATATAAATAAAACTGGAAGCTTAGCCCCTAGGCCGTAATAGCTGTTTATTTCTTGGGAGCCCGTTTTATTTTCTAAGACATCGATAGCTATAAATACGCCTATTGTTGCTATAGAGTAAGCTGTAAGGTAGTAAAAAAAGCTGTTGTGCTGATCCCTTGTAAATAAGATCAGCATAATGATGATTCCTGTGTGGCCGATGGAAGAATACGCCATTAACCGCTTGGCGTTGCTCTGCACGAGAGCCGCCAGGTTGCCCGCCCACATGCTAGCTAATGATAAAATCACTAGGCTGTATACCAGTACATCGGAATACATATAGGCCGTATAGGCATTGGCCTCTACCCACCTAAAGAGCATAATCGATACGGCGATCTTTGGAACGCTTGCAATGAAGGCTGTTACCACCGTTGGTGCTCCTTGGTATACATCGGGAGTCCAGAAGTGCACTGGAATCATGCTGAGCTTAAAGGCAAAACCGATTAAAATAAATAGTATTGAAACCGATATCATCGCATTTGAGCCTTCAGCTAGGCCCATCAGGTACTCGGGGGAGGTGAAGTTCAAGGTCCCCGTTTGCGCGTAGGCTAAAGAGATTCCGTATAGCATGATAGCCGAGCAGGTGGCACCGAATAAAGCATACTTCATGGCTGCCTCTGTTTCAAAACGGTTGTTAGAGAAGTATCCCACCATGGCGTAGCTGCATAGAGAAACAGTTTCAATGGCTATGAAAGTCATGAGCCAGTGAGTGCTACTGCACAAGGCATACATCCCTAAAGTCGCTGCAATTAATAAAGCAAAGAGCTCAATGAGCTTCTCTTTAGTTAGCGAGAAATAGGCGTATATTGTTAACAGGACGGTGAATAGCGTTATTAATAAGCTGTATTTGATGCTGATGTTGTCAACTTTATAAGTATTAGCAAATAATAGCAGCTCGGAGCTGTTCATGGAGTTTTGCTGAAAAAGCTGATAACCCGCAATCCCCAGCCCTAGGAGGGATAGGCATAGGCCAATCTGTTTTTTCTTTTCTCCTTTTAGGATACTGATAACCAGCAAGAGTAGAAAAGTCACAGAGAGTACAATCTCCGGGAGTATCCATGGTAAGGACCCAAGAATGTCATCTAAAACTAAAGCTACGGCACTGGATGGTTGAAACATAAAGTCTGTGGTAATTATAAACTAAAAATATATGTCACTAGTTGCGAAACGGAACTATTGATGGTATCGAGTAATATGCCCGGCAATATGCCTAAAATAAGCGCAAGGGCAATAATAGGCAACAGGACTACCTGCTCGCGGGTGGTGATTTCTGTGAGCGCCATCTCCCAATCTTTACCGCCCTTTAGCTTTAAGCCTCCAAAATACATCCTTTGATAGGTCCACAGGAAATAAATGGCGCTCATTAATATGCCCAGCGCGCCAGCGGCGGCCATCCATTTCGGTAGATCGATATCCAGCTCTGATGCATTAAACGAACCAATAACTACAAAAGCTTCACCAATAAATGCTGAAAACCCTGGCATTCCGAGTGATGCGAAAAAGAGTAAACCTACATATACCGCCGTCCTAGGGAGCTTGCTAGCTAGACCCCTGTAGTGGTAAATGTTTAGATCTCCAGTTCTATCGCTAATCATGCCTACTATGAAAAATAATCCTGCTGATAAAAATCCGTGGCTCACCATCTGAAATATTGCGCCAGAAATCCCCTCAGCAGTTACCGAGGCTATTCCTAAAATAACAAAGCCCATATGGGAAACAGAAGCGTAGGCGACCATGCGCTTCAGGTGAGTCTGCGCAATAGCTAATAGGGCACCATAAAGAATAGAAATGACTCCAATTAAACCGATGTAATAGGATACCTGTGGAATAACGTCTGGGAAAATGCCGTAGCAAACTCTAAGGATTCCGTAACCCCCTACTTTAAGTAGGATTCCCGCGAGTATGATGGAGATGGGAGTGGGCGCCTCCACGTGTGCATCTGGCAGCCAGGTGTGTAATGGGAAAGTCGGCACCTTAATGGCAAAGGCTATAAATAAGACTAGGAAGCCTACCGTGCGGATGGGCAGTCCTAGCAGCGTTATATCGTTGTTGTAAAATGCAAAGAAGGAGTGCTCCACATAGTTAAGTGGGTCCATCATATGCAGCATATTGAAGGTGTGTGCTCCTGTCTCGGGATTGATAACTGAGAAATAGAGCCCTACAATGATTAGCAGCATAAATACGGAGCCAAATAAGGTGTAAAGGAAAAACTTAATGGCAGCATATTCTCTTCTTTCGCCGCCCCAAATTCCTATTAAGAAATAAAGTGGCAATAGCATAACCTCGTAGAAGATGTAAAATAAGAAAAAGTCCAAAGCAGAAAATAGACCTATTACAGCCGTATTTAATATCAAAAGTAAGGTGAAGTAGGCCTTGGTACTTTTTCTAGTATTCCAAGAGCTTACCGTAGCCATCAGCATAATAAGAATGCTTAAAAGCACCATAGGCATGGATAAGCCATCAAGGCCAATTAGATAGTCTATTTCTAGCTGCCCTAATCCTGCTAAATCTAAGCGTATCCATTGGAGCTTCTCTAACCACTGAAAACTCGAAAGTTTATTGATGCCTGGGAGTGTTTGATCGAAGTTGAGATACAACCACCCACCTAGAGTTAGCTGACCAAGGGTGAATACTAAGGCTATGTGTTTATAATAATTTTGAAACTTTCTAGGTGTCAAAAGTATAATCAGCGCCCCAAGTAAGGGTAGGAAGATAATTAGTGAAAGTATTCCCATGAGTTTAACGCTTTAGTATAAAATAAATCAGTCCAAACAACAAGAAAAATAAAACAAGCGATAGGTAGTGTTGTAGTTTACCATTTTGTTGAGAACGGAAAGTATTTCCCGTTTGTTTGGCTATTCTACCTGTGCCGTTTACTATTCCATCAACAATGTGTATATCTGCCCAATTAGCGGTTTTTGAAGCTATTAGCGTGAAGCTAGCAATTAATCGTGTGATACCATCAATTAGGTGTGTCTCAATCCATTTCACCCCTTTTGCTGTTTTAAACAGGCCGGTAGCGCCGTAAACTAAAATGCCATCGATGAGATGGGCTTCTAGCCAAGAGGCCGCCTGGCAGGTATTTCTTACTAGGGTTTTCCAAAGTGATGGCCCACTGGGCTTCACTTTGTTAAAAGTAGAAGCTGCTATAGTGTTAACTTTTCCAGCTCGATTAACAACTATGTAGTAGTATGTCGCTAACAGGATCAGCAGGCTTCCAGCAACCATTAGGATTGGAACTAGCACTTGGGATAAACCGGCCTTTAAATCAGCTGATTGGTAGGGGAGTATAGTGTATACCCAAGAATTTTCAAAGCCCCCCGGGCTTTTAGAGAAAAGAATAAATAAACACCCCAAAATTAGTGTGCAGGGCGTAAGCGACATGATGCGTAAAGAGCTGTTCCCCCCTGCTGGTACGGTCAAGCTTTCGTGCCTGCTGGTTCCAAAAAATGTCATAAAGAAAAGCCGTGCTACATAATAGGCCGTGATTAGCGAGGTAATGATTAATAGCGAAGGTAGGAGCAGCCCCAGGGAATTCCCGCTTGCTAAGCCCGAGAGTATAATCGCTTCTTTAGATAAGTAGCCTGAGGTTAACGGCAACCCAATAAGTGCGAAGCTTGCTACTACCATGAGAACAAATACCAAGGGTATCTTATTTTTTAAGCCACCCATCTCCCTAATGTCTTGTGGATCTTTCGCCTGGGTATGCTCGTTCATGTATTTGATGGTAGCTCCTGCACCTAAGAAAAGCATACACTTGAAAAATGCGTGCGTAAAAAGGTGTAATAGCGCTGCGCTAGGAGCACCAAAGCCTACTGCCGCGACCATATACCCCAATTGCGATACGGTGGAATAGGCTAAAATCTTTTTGATGTTGTTCTCTTGAAGGGCCGAATATGCCCCAATAAATGCAGTTGCTGTACCGACTAGGGCGACGATCTCTAAAAAGCCAATGCTGTAAAGCGGGAAGGTTAAGCACAGTAAAAATACCCCAGCTGCAACCATCGTTGCCGCATGAATTAACGAAGAGACTGCCGTTGGACCTTGCATCGCATCAGGAAGCCATACATGAAGTGGGAATTGTGCAGACTTGGCCATGGCGGCTATTAAAAAGCCAAAGCTCGCCCATGTTAATGCGGTAGGCAAACCTTCGGTGCTTTGCTGCAAATCGCTTAACAAGCCTGAGCTGCCGAAGATCTCCTGTATTTCCAAGGTGCCAAACACACTATATAGGGATGCTAAACCAACTAGAAGGCCCACATCTCCAATTCGGTTAATTAAAAAAGCCTTTTTGCTGGCCTTTGCTGCAGCGGATTTTTTATACCAAAATCCAATTAAAAGGAAGGATGTGATCCCTACAAATTCCCAAAAAATATAAGTCATTAGCAGGTTGCTCGAGAGCACCAGACCCATCATAGAAAAACAAAAGAAGCTCAAGTAAAGCCAGTACCGATGTATCCTACCATCTTTTGCCATGTATCCCACCGAGTAAATGAATACTGGAAGGGCAATGACATGAACGAGGCTAAGCATAGATAGGCTCAGCTTGTTGATTAAGAAGCCAATATTAAAAGGACGGTTTGCAATGGTAAACCAAGTGCCTTGAATCGTTAATTCTGGAGCTCCCCAAAAGCTGATGAGCAGTAATACAGAAAGCGCAGCATTTAGGGACGATGCGGTTAAGGCAAGCGTGCCACTTTTGGCTTTCCTACCCATTAAGAAATAATATACCGAGGGAACCAGAGAGCTCCCAAATAATAAAAGCAGGACTACTAAAATATTTTGCTGCATCAATGTAGTCATTCTTATTTTTCTTTTAACTCGGTTATTTTATTAGGATCGATATTTTTGTGGTACCTATAAACCCTTAATATCAAAGACAGGGTGATGGCAACGGTAGAGGCGGCAATCACTATTGCAAACAAAGCAGTAATCTGCCCTTCCATATTGATCTTATCGAACTTACTAAAGGCTACTAGGTTGATGACCGCTGCATTGACCATGAGCTCTATGCCAATAAGAACCATGATGGCATTCTTCTTCGCCAGTACAGCATACATACCTATACAAAATAAAAAGGCACTAACAACTAAAAAATGTGTGGTAGCAATCATAGTGTTTTATCCTTTCTGGCGATGTGTGTTGCGCCAATTAATGCGGCCAGCAAAAATATAGAAATAAACTCAAACTGAAATACATAGCGCGTCATAAACTGATAACCTATGTTCTCAATGGTGTTGTCTGTTGAACTTAATACTTGCTTTGACTTGATGGACTCGATTACCCAAGTTGGAATCAATAGTTCCCTAGCATTAGATAGGAGAATCGCCAAAAGTAAAGAGCACATAAGTACTGCCGACCATTTGGGGACGCTAATAAAACGGTCTTCTTTCGCCTCAATACTCTTTAATAGTTCCTTGCTAGACAGCATAAAGGCAAAGAGCATAAGGATCAGCACGCCGCCAACATAGACCATAATTTGTATAATGGCCACAAAGTCGGCAAGGGCGAATACGTACAGCGCTGCCACCCCCAATAGAACCACGAAAAATAAGAACAATGCTCGGGCGATATTTTCTAAGCTGACCACTATTAGTGCGCTGATAATTACAGTTGCAGAAATTAAATAAAATATAGCGGCTTCCATCTAGGATTTTTTAGCTGCCTCCTTTTCAGCTTGGTATTTTGTCCATTCCGCTTTTCGCAGTTGAACTTCTTCTTCTGTCATATTCGAAAAGCTATAGATTAAGTCCGAAAGGTTGGTCGTGCTCTTATCGTATTTGTCGGTCATGGTAATGCACTCGGTAGGGCAAACTACAGTGCATAATCCGCAGTACATACACTGAGACATGTCTATATCAAACTTCTCAGGGTATAACCTTTTGGTACTTCCATCGGAAGTGTATCCTATAACATCGGGTGATCGTATAGCAGTAATATCTATGCAATCGACTGGGCAGGCTTTTGCGCAGAGGTCACAAACGATACAATCGTCAATATCTACTTGTAGCTGATACCTAGCCACCTCAGGGATAGGCATTTTTTCCTTAGGGTATTGAACCGTGGTAATACCTTGCTGATTATCAAAATAGCCTGCTTTTTTAATATCCACAGACTTCCTGGATTGGGTCGCCCCCAGAAGATGCTTTAATGTTTTAAATAGGCCTTTTGCAGCCGATGTTAATCCTTGTATAGTAGTTTTAATCATCATGCCCTAAATCATTACAAAAATTCTCCAAATAGCAGAAATCCCTAGACCAATAAATCCTACTGGAATGAATACCTTCCAGCACAGGTTCATCAATTGATCTGCTCTGAATCTGGGCAGGGTCCAGCGAACCCAAATCTGTATTCCTACAACCAGCAGACTTTTTAATAAGAGCCAAGCGACGCCCCAAAAGTAACCGGTGGTCCAACTTGCAAGCTGCAAAGGGCCTATGTTCGGTAGGGGTGTATTCCATCCTCCTAAAAAGAGTACTGCACCAAGTATAGCTACTAAAAACATCATAGCGTATTCACCTAGGAAAATAAAAGCAAAACGCACGCCACTATATTCGGTGTGAAATCCACCTATTAACTCCGATTCAGCCTCGGGAATATCAAATGGCGCCCTATTGCACTCGGCGAGGGTGGAAATAAAAAATAGCCCGTATATAGCAATCAGGTGGGGAGCTTGGAAGATATTCCAAGCGAAGATGCCTCCAATATCGGAAACATCCCAGAAGCCCATAAAAAACACGCTTGTATTACTGAGGATCCCCTGCTGCAGGGTTAGAGTCTGTAAGTTTAAGGTTTGGTGCAAGCTCACTACTGCGAGTAACGATAGGCCCACGGGAATCTCGTAGGAGATCATTTGGGCAATAGATCGCATAGCTCCCAATAGGGAATACTTGTTGTTGGACGACCAGCCCGCCATGAGTATTCCCAAGACATCGATCGATACGATGACCATTAATAAAAAAAGTCCCGTATGGGTATTTGCAAAGTCAATCCCCGGACCCCAAGGGATGACTGATAGCCCCATAAAGACGGCAATAAATATAACAATAGGTGCTATTTTAAATAACACCTTGTCAGCTTTATCGGGCGCAATGTATTCTTTTTGAATGAGTTTGAGAATATCTGCAACAGTCTGCAGTAGTCCGTAGGGGCCCGTTTCCATGGGGCCTAGACGATCTTGGACGAAACCAGCTATTTTTCGTTCAGCGTAAACCGCTAGTAGACCAAATAGTGCAATTCCACCAAAGATTAAACAGGTTACGATGATATGTGTAAAAATACCTGACAAATTCCCTCAAATAATTTATGCAAACATACACAAAAGCCCTTTGAAAGCCTTGGAAAATTATGTCAAGATTTGATAATGATTGTGGCTTTTTTTATGGAGTTATTGGATCGGTTTCTGCAAGGATAGGGGCACCGCTATATAGGTTCTTGTAGCTGGTAGGCGCCATAATGGAAAGTGAAAAGCTACCCAGTGGGTAGCTTTCATATGCTTAGCGCTTTAGAATATCTGTGTAATCTCTTTCAGTAGGACCGGTGTATATCTGTCTCGGTCTTCCGATAGGCTCTTTGTTGTCTCGCATTTCTTTCCACTGTGCTATCCAGCCTGGAAGTCTACCTAGCGCGAATAGTACGGTAAACATTTCTGAGGAGAAACCTAAAGCTCTATAAATTATTCCCGAGTAAAAGTCTACGTTAGGATATAAGCTTCTTTCAGCAAAGTAACTGTCTTTAAGTGCTTTTTCCTCTAGCTCTTTAGCAATATCTAAAACTGGATCGTCTATACCTAGTTTATCCAGTACCTCATCGCAAGCTTTTTTAATGATTTTTGCGCGAGGGTCAAAATTCTTATACACTCGGTGTCCAAATCCCATCAATCGGAAAGGATCGTTTCTATCTTTCGCTTTGTTGATATATCTATCAATATCACCACCATCGTTTCTAATCGCTTCAAGCATTTCAATAACTGCCTGATTAGCGCCACCATGTAGAGGTCCCCAAAGTGCGGAAATTCCTGCAGATATAGAAGCGAATAGGTTGGAGTTTGCAGAACCCACAATGCGTACAGTAGAAGTTGAGCAGTTCTGTTCGTGGTCCGCATGTAGGATTAATAACTTATGCATTGCATCGATAATCACTGGATCAACATCTGTTTCCTCGGTGATATGTCCAAAAGTCATGTTTAAGAAGTTATGGACGTAGTTCAAGTTGTTATTTGGATAAATAACAGGATGTCCATGGGATTTTTTATGAATCCAAGATACGATCGTAGGCATTTTTGCCAACAGCTTTATAATCGTTTGGTTTTCTTCTTCTTGTGTAGGGTTTGGGTTTAAGGATTCTGGATAGAAGGCCGATAAAGCACCTACTAAGCACGATAGTTGCCCCATAGGGTGCGATTTCGATGGGAAACCATCAAAAAACTTCTTCATATCCTCGTGGATGAGGGTGTGTTTACCAATTTCAGTTCTGAAATTCAGTAACTCACTCTCAGTTGGAAGTTCTCCATAGATTAATAAATAAGCAACTTCAACAAAGTTTGATTTTTGTGCTAATTGATCAATTGGATAGCCTCGATATCTTAAAACGCCTTTTTCTCCATCCAGAAAAGTGATGGCACTTTGCGTTGAACCCGTATTTTTAAAACCATTATCTAATGTGATATATCCCGTGTCTGCTCTAAGACGTGATATATCAAATCCTTTTTCATCCTCTGTACCTACTACAATAGGTAATTCATACGATGACCCCTCTATATTTAATGTGGCTTTTTCAGACATAATTTTTAAGATGTAATTTCTCTGCAATCCTACAAATGTAGTTATTTTGGGGTTGAATATAATAAGTTGAAGTGAATAAAACTAAATTTCAGCCATGAAAATCATAATAATATTACCTTTTTTAAAGCTTTCTCTAGCTTCTTTCGATCACTTTGTAGGTGGAAAGTGTCTAAATGACGTTTTTTGTTTCTATAGTTTATTAACTTTTTAACCGAAATATTCAGTGGAAGTTTTGATTATTGTAATAATCAGGGAGTTGAAAATCATTTTTCTCTAGAGAAGTTTCGCTGGAATGGCTTGGTTTTTGCCTTAAATCGTAAGTTGTATTCAATCGTCTGACGCCTATAGAGAGTGATGAATTAGGTGAAGGTCGGTTGGGTGTATTTTTAACAAGTAAATTTTTAATTTCATGAGTAAGACTACTAAAGTTTTCCTTTTTGTTGTGATGTTTGTTTGTGTTTCACAACTTTCAATGGCACAATTTAACCGTCACCTAAATATTGGTGCTGGTGGTGGAGTGAACCATTCATACACAGATTTTAAAACCAATCAATCCAATTTTTCTGGACATTTAGATGTGGACTATTTAATTACACCATTTATTTCCGTGGGCGTTCACGGTCAAAAAGGGAAGTTGGAAGGAGATAGTAAGGGTTGGGATACGCAGGTTGGGTTCCAAAACGACTACACGGCATTCAATGCCAATGCTAAATTGAGGTTAGGCCAGTTTTTAGCACTTTCCAGCGATTACAATAATGAGATTTTAATGGATGATTTTTTCAATCACCTATTATCTAATATTTATATAGGATCAGGAGTTGGGTTTATTAAGAATAATATTGATCTAGACCACAACGCACTGCCACAGGATTTGCAAGACCCGGCTATTTTGGGCGATAAGAAATCTACGGAATTTATCATTCCTATTAACTTTGGTATAGACATCCCACTTGGGGGGCAGCCAGGTAAGGCACAATGGGCGGTGAATTTAAATTACCAGCACAACATTTCCTCATCAGATAACATCGATGGACTTATCAATAGGAAAAACGATCATTTCTCTTACCTATCTCTCGGCGTGAGAGTAGGCTTATTCTCTAAGAATTAAGGTCTCGAGATTATATTAAAATGTAATGGTGACAATTACGACACCATGATTGAAGAAGGCGGGCTCAAATCTCTCTATGAGTCCGTCTTTTTCATGTACCCTGAGTTCATGGTAAACTCGCTCTTTTAGGACGCCCGTGCCTCTACCGTGAATAAAGCGTATTTCCTTTATTCCCGAATCTATTGCCTTGTCCAGTTCATTTCTCATCTTCTGGAGGCTTTTTTGTACTAGCTGCTCGTTGCTCATTCCTGAGCTGTCTTTTAAAAAAGAATCGGTATGTAAATCTATTTCTTTAACCACTGCAGATTACTTTACCTACAAAATTACTGATTTTTTACTGTTCTTTATAACCTTTCTCGCAAACAGGGAGTCCCAGTCAAAGCCCTTCAAAAAAGGCCCTTGGGACCTATTGATTAAGAATGATTTGTAAATAAATGTTTAAACTAACATTATATGTGCTATTTTTGAGTTAAGATGGCTTACAAATTTGTCGATAACTACCGTGAAAGGGGGGCTAGGAAGAAGCTCGTAGAACTGCTGAAGAGCAAAGGAATTGAAGATAAAAGAGTGCTCGCAGCAATTGGTAAAGTTCCAAGGCATTACTTTTTTGATGAAACTTTTTGGAGTCAAGCTTATAGGGATGTGGCCTTTCCCATAGGAGAGGGACAGACCATCTCCCAGCCGTATACTGTGGCTTATCAAACCGAACTTCTACATGTTGAAAAGGGAGATAAGATCCTAGAGATAGGCACAGGCTCGGGCTACCAAGCCTGCATACTGCTAGAACTTGGTGCGGAGGTTTATACAATTGAGAGGCAAAAGAACCTCTTTGATCGTACAATCCAAGTGCTTCCTTATATGGGTTATCGTCCGCATTTCTTTTTAGGGGACGGTTCCTTGGGGCTTCCAGAGCATGGGCCATACGATAAGATTATCGTCACGGCAGGGGCGCCAGTTGTTCCTGAGGGTCTCTTGCAACAGCTTGTGATGGGTGGGCTGCTTGTTATCCCAGTGGGTGATGAAAATAGCCAGAAAATGATCACCATATTAAGGGTAGGCGAAAATGAGTTCGAAAGAATTGAGCTAGATACATTTCGTTTTGTACCTTTAGTGGGTGATCAAGCGTGGGGACCAGAAATTTAATTATGATAAAACAGCAATACGAAGAGAATATTAGGCGCACTGAAGGGAATATTCAGAACCTTCAAAATAAAATAAACCGTTTTGGTGGCCTCCGTTTGGCTGTATTTGTGGGCTTTATAGTATTTATATTTAAGGCAACCGAAACCCAGAGTGTTCTCTTGCTACTACTTGGGCTGTTAGCCCTAGGGGTATTGTTTTTATATCTGGTAAAAAAGCAATCCGATATTCAGCAGGAACTCAGTTATCAGAAAGCCCTTTTACGGGTGAATCAAAATGAAACTTTCTTAGCCGCTGGCTACGGCAACATATACGGAACGGGAGAAGAGTTTAGTGATGATTCCCATCCATACTCCGCAGACTTGGATGTTTTTGGTAAGCACTCGATTTATGAGGCTTTATCCAGAACGTCAACGGCAAATGGGAAAGCCCTGCTTGCCAGTTGGCTAAGCAGCCCAGCAGATACACGCGAGGTGCTCGATAGGCAGCAGGTCGTTGAGGAGTGGTCTCAGTCGGTGGGATTTTTACAAGATTTACAGGCGCACTTAATATTTGCTGAAGACTTGAAAGTATCTCCCAAGCAGCTGCTGGAAAACTATTTGAGCTTCGACCAGGCAATTACCCTGAAGTCATTCCTTCGTTTTTATATCCGTCTAGTGCCCTACCTCTGGATTGTTCTTTTAGGAGTTTCTTATTTCCTCTACCCTATATGGTCTATTTTAGGACTACTAGCAGCGGCGCATTGGACCGTCTGCGTACTTAATGGAGGAAAGATTTTTAAAACCATAGGGCGTGTGGATAAGGGTAGCGATTTGTTAAAAGGTTTTTCAAAGGCAGCAGCATTGCTCGAAGGGTCTAGCTTCCAGTCTAAAAGATCAGCCCAACTCATTAAAAAGCTCCAAGGGGAATCTGAGCGAGATAGCTTTTCTGGGGTGCTCAAAGAGTTAACTGGCATTGTCAGTAAGATAGAAGTCCGCAACAATCCACTTGTGGGGATAGGACTGAATATGCTATTTCTTTGGGATCTCAAGCAATCCGAGCAGCTCTCCATCTGGAAAAGGAAGCATGGAGAAAAAGTCCAAGATGCACTCGAGGTAATTGCTGAGGTAGAGGCGCTTTTAAGCCTTTCTCTATGGAGGGTGAATCACCCTACTTGGGCAAGGCCACTAATTATTGAGGAACCTTTGCGAAAGAGCATTCGAGTTCGGAATATGGGGCACCCCCTAATCGACCCCAGTAAGGTTGTAGTCAACTCTTACGATAATCATTTGCATCACATTGCACTAATCACCGGGTCTAATATGGCTGGTAAGAGTACCTTCTTACGTACCTTTGGTACCAATGCCGTGCTGGCATTTTCAGGTGCCGTTGTTTGCGCCGAATCGTTCCACTTGCCCATACTTGCTCTAGTTTCCTACATGCGCATTAAGGATAATTTACAAGAGAATACCTCTACTTTTAAAGCGGAGCTAGACCGGATGCGGTTTATTTTAGCAGAAGTTCAGAAGAAGGATAATGCTTTCTTTTTAATCGATGAGATGTTTAGAGGAACCAACTCGGTGGATAAGTTTTTAGGGTCAAAAGCAGTGATTAAAAAGCTCCTTGCTCTGCATGCTCAAGGCATGATTGCCACACATGATTTGCAGCTTTCAGAACTCGAGAAAGACTACCCGCAATTACTAGAGAACTTCCATTTTGACATTCAAATTGTAGACGGGGAAATGCAATTTGATTATAAAGTTAAGCACGGTAAATGTACCGTCTTTAACGCTTCTTCCTTACTGAAAAAGTTGGGAATAGAAATAGAGAATAACTAACGAATTAAGTAGCTATGACGATTGAAGAACGTATTGATTTATCAGAAACCAGGGTGTGCTCCACTGTTTTTCCATTCTTAACAAATCATCACGATACACTTTTTGGCGGTAAGGCCCTGGCCATTATGGATGAGGTTGCCTTTATGGCTGCCACCAGGTTTTGCCGCAAGCCACTGGTTACCGTATCCTCGGATAGAATAAACTTTGAGCAGGCCATCCCTTCGGGGAGTATCATAGAAGCTGTCGCGCGTGTTGATCATGTTGGTAGAACCAGCATCCGTGTACGTGTGAAGATTTACTTGGAGAAAATGTACGAGCAGTTTCGAGAGCAAGCGATTGAAGGTGTGTTCACCTTTGTTGCTCTAGGTCCAGATAAAAAACCGATTCCCATTCTAGAGGGTATTTAGGCTTTAGGGCGATTAGCAGCTAGCTTGTAGGTTAGGCTATTAATCATCTTACGGTACCTGAAATACAGCAGGATGGAAGAGGTCAGTAGACCGATAGTAAGCCCATACCATATGCCATTTACGCCCATGTTTAACCGGATCCCTAGGTAATAGGCTAGAGGAAGACCAATAACCCAGTAAGCAACAAAAGTAATTATTGACGGCCTATTCACATCGCCCATTCCGCGAAGTACGCCAAGGCCCACAACTTGTGCTCCATCGAAAAACTGGAAAAATGCCGCAATAAATAACAGCTGGGAAGCCAGGGCAATAACCTCCAGGTCTTGGGTAATGGTATAAGGAAGTATTTTGTAGCCTAGTGAGAAGATTAGCGCCGTAATGGCCATGAATATCAATATGATGTGGTAGGATGCGATGGAGAAGCTCCTAATCCTAAAAGCATTTTTATCGCCAAAGCTATTGCCAACACGTATAGTAGATGCTGATCCAATTCCGCTAGCCATCATGTAAGTCATAGAGACTAAAGTAATTGCTACTTGGTGTGCAGCTTGGTCTCGTGCACCAATTTGTCCCGCTAAAATGGAAGCACCCGCAAAGGCACCCACCTCAAAAACGTATTGCAGGGCTACGGGAATACCGATTTTAGCAATATCCCGCAAGCGTTCTTTGGCAACATTTATAAAGCTAAAGTATTGCATGTATGATTTAAAATGCCGGCTTTTCATAACATATAAAGCCATGGCAAGCATCATTAAGCTTCTATCGATAAGCGTCGCAAGACCGACACCCTTAACGCCCATCTCTGGGAGTCCGAAGTACCCTTTAACAAAAATCCATGCAAGGGCAATATTAATGACGTTTCCCCATATAGAAACGCTCATCGCCTGCTTAGTAAAGCCTAAGCCTTCTGTAAACTGCTTGAACGTATTGAATACCATCAGCGGTAAAATGGATAGGCCCAAAAGGAATAAATAGGGTTTCGCTTCGATCACTACCTCAGTGTCTTGGCCGCTATGCTCCATAATATACATGGATCCGTAATACACCAGTAGGAATAATACTACAGAGGTGATTATATTGAGCCAAAGGCTATTTGATAATAAGTTAGCACAGCGCTCGTGGTCTCTTTTAGCATACTGTGCCACCAGTGGAGTTAACCCATAGGCTATGCCTATTCCTATGACTAGGACAATCATAAAAACACTGTGGGTCAACGAAACAGCAGCAAGGGAAATATGCGGTTTAGCGGTGGCATGGCCAACGACCATCGTGTTGACTGTTTGCACCATGGTATGTCCAATTTGAGATACAATGATTGGACCTGCAAGCAGTAGAACACTCTTATAAAAATTTTTGTGAACACGCATTTTTCTTCCTCACTTTAAAAACCATGCAAAGGTACGAATTTCAAAGTCTGAAAAATGCAATAAGTTATAAGATAATTGGTAGAGTTTAGTTATGAAGTTAAGATGTTGACTTTTTCAGTCCATGTAGGGTTCTTCTCTAAGTAGTCTTTTACTTGTGGACATTGGACGCTTACGGCAGTGTCTTGCTTGGCTAATATGCGTAAGGTTTTTTCAATAAGGGCGGTTAAAACATTTGGGTTGGCTAAAGGCTCGGGTAAGGTTATAGCTAATAGCTCAATGCTATCATTGCCTCTTTTAACAAAGTCCAAGTGAGCGGTGTGACCTCCAACAGGAAGCTCAAACCTGTTTTGCTCCTCATTCAATACAATACCAATTGCTTGTAACTCGCGAATCATAATTCTTATATTTAATAGGTGTTCGATGAAATTATAAGTAAATATAGGGATTTAAATAGAGAAGATTCAAAATTTATCTACTCGGGCTCAGCAGCCAGAGGAAGTGAGTGTTTATAGGGTGCCTGCCTTTTGTAATAAAATCGTTAAATCCACAATTTATTATGAAAAGCAGAACAAATTATTGCCATTAAAAAAATTTAAACTTAACTTAGCCTATTAAAGTGAAATAAATAAGGTCGGCAATGGATTTGTTATTTTTAAACATAGGTACACAGGAGTTGATGTTAATCTTTGTGGTTGCATTGGTTCTTTTTGGAGGGAAGAAGTTGCCCGAATTGGCAAGAGGACTAGGACGCGGGATTAGGGAGTTTAAAGATGCTTCTGAAGGGATTAAAAGAGAGATTTCAGATCAGATAAACAACTTCGAGAAGGACTTAGATGTCAATGTGGAGGAAACAACAGATCAGCAGTCTGCTACGAAAACTGAATTGCCTACTACAGACAGCAGCCCTTCAGCTGTAAAAAATGAAGTTCCCACAGAGGATGCAGAACAGGGAGATAATACTCCAGCTACAGAAGATGGCGAAGAGAAAAAAAGTTCTATTCCGGAGCTCACCCGTCCTGAGGGAACATTTGAACATAGACCTTACGGTGCGGAAGTTGATGCCGGTCAGGACTCTTACTATAAGTACGGGTATAATGATCACTTTCAAGAGGAAAATACATCTGAAACAGAAAACCTAAATGCGCCAAATAATGGAGAGGAGACAGACAATCACCCTCAAAATGAACAATAAGACAATTTCATATTAATCGAATAAATCATTCATTTTTACCTCAGTCCAATTGTTCCAAATTGGGTAAGAGAGGTATAATTATTTACATTCCATTTTTTTAAATGCAACACGAACAATTGATTGCCAAGGAACTTACATTGCCAGTAAAGCAAGTTAGTTCGACTATTGAATTGTTAGATTCAGGCTCCACTGTGCCCTTTATAGCTCGTTATCGTAAAGAGGTAACAGGTGGACTAACGGAAGTTGAAATTACGGCGATCAGGGATCGTTCCACCCAACTCAGGGAGCTGGATAAAAGAAAAGAAACGGTATTAAAAACAATCAAAGAGCAGGGGAAATTAACCCCGGCGCTCGAAAAGCAAATACAGGAATGTGTTTCGCTGACTGTTTTAGAGGATTTATATTTGCCTTATAGACCTAAGCGTAGAACGCGGGCGACCATAGCCAAGGAGAAAGGACTAGAGCCTCTAGCTTCTTTAATCCTAGAGCAAGGGCAAAAGGATCCCCGTCAATTGGCCGAGGAATATGTAAATGCGGAGAAGGAAGTGGGAACGGTTGATGATGCTCTGGATGGCGCAAGAGACGTTATTGCAGAGTGGGTTTCTGAGCATGCCGAGCTGAGGAGTGAGCTTCGGAAACTATTCTTAAATCATGGCGTGCTGGCTTCCAAAGTAGTGGCAGGTAAGGAAGAAGAAGGAATTAAATATAGAGATTATTTCGAGTGGTCCGAACCGATAAAAGATGTCCCTTCTCACAGGCTGCTGGCCATGCGTAGAGGAGAAAAAGAGGGCATGTTGTATTTAGATATTCAAGTTGAAGAAGAAGCAGCTTTAGATATTATAGAATCTCATTTCCTGAAAGCAAAGAATAACTGTGCTGAGCAGGTGAAAATAGCAGCTACCGATGGGTATAAGAGGTTGCTGAAGCCTTCGATGGAAACTGAGCTGCGTGTTCATATGCGCCAAAATGCCGATGAGCAGGCAATCGATGTGTTTGCAAAAAATGCGCGAGAGCTTCTATTGGCTCCTCCACTGGGGCAAAAAAGAATTCTTGGAATAGACCCCGGATTGCGTACAGGATGTAAGGTAGTGGTGATTGATAATCAAGGAAACCTACTAGACAACACAACCATATTTCCGTTTTTTGAGCAAGGGAAAATTGAAAGTGCAAAGTCTACAATTAGCAAGTGGGTTGAAAAATATAAAGTTGATGCTATTGCTATAGGTAATGGTACAGCAGGCCGGGAGACCGAGCAGTTTGTTAAGTCTTTAGGTCTAAAGGACGTGCAGGTGGTGATGGTGAATGAAAGTGGAGCATCAATATATTCAGCATCAGACGTTGCTAGAGAAGAGTTTCCGAATCATGACGTGACTGTGCGCGGTGCTATATCTATCGCTAGAAGGTTAATGGATCCACTAGCTGAGCTCGTGAAGATCGATCCCAAATCTATAGGCGTAGGACAATATCAGCACGACGTGGATCAGAAAAAGCTGCAGCAATCTCTAGATGACACGGTGGTGTCTTGCGTTAACGCAGTAGGCGTGGAGCTGAATACTGCATCCAAGCAGTTGCTGTCGTACGTCTCAGGCTTAGGACCTAGCTTAGCGCAAAACATAGTGAAATTTAGGGAGGAGAACGGCCCTTTTAAAAGCCGTAAAGAGTTGAAGAAGGTGCCGAGGTTGGGTGAGAAAGCATTCGAGCAAGCGGCAGGTTTTTTACGTATCATTGATGCCAAAAACGTACTGGACCGGTCGGCAGTTCACCCCGAGCGATACAGCTTGGTGGAAAAGATAGCCAAAGACCTGGGCGAAGGGGTTGAGTCGTTGCTTGCTGATGCGAAGCTAAGCGAGCGCGTTAATATCCATAAATATGTAGATGAGGAGGTCGGACTTCCAACCTTAAAAGATATTTTAGAAGAGCTGGAGAAGCCAGGGAGAGACCCTAGGGAGGAGTTCGAGGCCTTCTCTTTCACCGATGGGGTAAATACTATTGCGGACCTGAAGACAGGTATGAAGCTCCCGGGTATTGTTACCAACGTGACCAACTTTGGTGCTTTCGTAGATATTGGAGTTCACCAAGATGGCTTAGTGCATATCAGCCAGCTGTCGAATCAATTTGTTTCTGACCCCAACGAAGTGGTCAAGGTACAGCAGAAGGTTCTAGTGGAGGTGGTAGAAGTGGATGAAAAGCGAAACCGTATCGGATTGAGTATGAAAACAACTACCGAGCCGCAGGGTAGGAAAAAGAACCCGGGAGCTAGTCGTTCTAAAAAGAAGAAGTCTTCAGGAGACTTTGCGAGCAAGCTCTCTGCGTTAAAAGCTAAGTTCGGTTAATTAAAACCATGACTTGCCCTGACTGGATTTAGAATAAGGTCTACTGCAAGTTTAATTACTCGCTTTTAATTGATCGTTGTTAAACCAAATAGGGGTGAGGCAATGCTGCTTTACCCCTTAGATATACTATCTTTAATGCTTGCGTTCGAAGATGACCTTGGGCGCAAGTTTTAAGAAAATAAACCTTTTAGTCTTACCAAAGGATAGTCTTAAGATAAGCCGCTATTATTATAGAATTCCTAGGATATAATGTCTGCTAAATATTTACTTTACTTTGCGAAACGCCTCTTACGATTTAACGGTAACCGGATAATTGCTCTTAGTACAGCTCAATTATTTTGTCGCATTTCCTGCAAATGATTCCAATTGCCTAGGTTGGGTATGCCTTTATAACGTCCCAGTAGATAGTCATCTGTTACTTCTTTATCAAAATCTACCTTGTAATCCTCTAGAGAGTGAAGACTTGTTGCGCCCTCTTTTACCTTATCAGCAAACCAAACAGCATCTTTTCTTAAGATTTTGTGGCTTAGCAAAGTTTCCTTATGGCTTGAAACAATCAGCTGGCTGTTGGTGTTTTCGCATTGATCCGAAAGGAATTCAAAAAAAGCTCTAATTAAGTTAGGGTGTAAGCTGCTTTCGATTTCATCAATTACAAATACCTTTCCTCCATTAAAAAAGTCAATGATTAGCGGTATTAAACCTAAGATTGTTTTTGTTCCATTAGACTCATCCTTCAAGTCAAAGAGTTTATATCCTCCGCCAGCAACTCTATGTTTAGTTTTGAGGAGCCAAGCTTGGGCCTTGGAGCCGTCTACTATAGATATTATATAATATTCGTCGCCTTGCAAATTCGATATTAATAGGCATGTTTCTTCCGGTTTTTCTCTTAATAAGTCGATTTCAATATCTTCCTTGATCTCGGAAGGTAAATCGATTTGATTAAAATCAACATCCATCAATTCAATCCCATCAATCCCTGTGTCAAAAAACTCAAGCATTCTTTTAAACACGTCTTGAATATTGGTGCTCCTAGGCAGCGTAAACCTTCTACCTGTATTCTTTGCTTCTGGATGGGTTACAGTTAAAACATTTTAAAACATCTTGGATGTCGCTTACATGGTCCTTTAGGTTGGTGGTTCTGATTTGCGTAATGAATAGTTGGTTTCTTGGTGTACCTTTAGCTGTAAATTCTAAAAACTGTTTTTCTTTGGATGTTTTATTGTTTTTGAAAAGGAAACTTAGATCGTACTCATTTGTATTGCTTCTTTCAAATAACTTTACTTCACTTGATTTACCTATTTCAAATAGCCACTCATCAATAATTTCTTTGGAGTTTAAGGTAAATCCGTATGCATAGTTTTTTCCCTTATGCTGAAATTCATACTCTATATAGGTAGGCTTTTTTACGGACCTTTCATCGAGCCTATAGGTAGTAATATTGATTGTATGCCCAGCTTTAGTGCCCTTTAAGACGGTTTCCCTTCCAAAGTCTATTGCTTGAATAA
>DXEZ01000091.1 GCA_019114715.1 Candidatus Sphingobacterium stercoripullorum
TAGAGCAAAGGACTGAAAATCCTTGTGTCGCTGGTTCGATTCCAGCTGGCACCACAACCAAAATACCTTAGGGAAATTAGCTCAGTTGGTTTAGAGCACTACCTCGACAAGGTAGGGGTCACTGGTTCGAATCCAGTATTTCCCACTTCACAGCGACAATCGTCGCTTTTGTTGTTTTTAGACCGTTTACCGAGTAATACCATAGGTTTACCGAATATATCCACCCTCTCACCTATTCTCACTCAAGTTTTCCTATATTTACTTCTACTTTTGGATAAAGAAACATGGAGTTATGAAGCAAAAGAACAAAAAAGACAGTGTCCAACTACTAGGAATCGTACTGATATCTGTAGGTGGAATTTTATTTTTAAATCAGATTTTCACTTCTTCCTGGCTATCCTCATGGCTATTTAACTGGAGGACTATAGTTTTTATTATAGGGCTTATAGTAAGTGTTAGATCGAACTTTAAAAACATGACAGGTGTGGTCCTATTAATAATTGGATCCTTATCCTTATTCAAATTATTTCTAGGGTTTTCTTTATTCAATTTTTTCATCGCCCTTGTAATCGTATTTTTAGGATTCTTTTTCCTTAACCGAGGCCGTAATGATTTTGATAATGAAAATGACTTCCCTCCGCCTTCAGGTGGCTTCGATCCCTCCTCTGCAGATTCTGACGAGTTCTACGACTGGGATAAAAGGGTCTACACAGAAGATCAAGGCACTACCTTGGGGATAGAAAGTGATGAGCCCCCGCCGCAGGAAACAGATCCTTCTTCACAAAAGCAGAGCTCCCAAAAGAGTTCTGCTTTCACACATGATAAGAGATTGAAAATAGATGTTGTATTTAGTTATATCAAAAGAGCGATCTTCTCCAAATATTTTCAATACGGTGAGTTTACAGTTGTTTTCGGCTCCATAGACATTAACTTTGAGCATGCAGATATTTATAACGAGCAGGCAACTGTAAATGTCATTATCCTTTTTGGTAATGCTAAATTAACTATTCCTCCACATTGGGGGCTTTCTTTAAATCATTCATCCATTCTTGCAGATATTAACGATAAGCGATTCACGTGGGATTCCAATAGGATCCCTGAGAAGATGCTTTACATTACCGGAACGACTCTATTTGGTAGTATAGCTATTCGAAATTCATAAAACAGCTACTATGCACTCTAGGCCAAACACATTTAAAGATCGACTTGAGAGGGATTTAAACAGCTGGAAGGCACATATATACTTAATTTATATAAGCATCGTATTTAGCCTTGTGAGCTTCATCGTACTTTATCCTTTATATGGAGCGGAGAATAACATTTCGCTTATCTATGAGAGTACGCTATCAGGGTTTCTTTTTTTTATCTGCGGTATACTTATGTATACATCACTGAAATACTTTTTCCCTTCAAAAGACAACTTCATTAAAACTGTGGGAATCCTCCTGAGCATTTGCGCTATACATTTATATGTAGTATTAAACTGCTATGAATATATATATAAAGCTAGCTTTGACTATCAAAACAAACACGAGATTCTACTCAGGTTCTCTATAAATACCATTGGATTTACCGTGGTACTTTTATGCAATACCTTGCAGAATTATAAAAGAGAAGCGCTCGAGAGTATAGAGAGGAAAGAACATTCTGAGAAAGTGCTCTATGAAGCGGAGCTTTATAATTTAAGGCAACAGTTGCAACCTCATTTTTTGTTCAATAGCTTGAATTCCATTGTTGCACTTATTGACCTAGATCCCCAGCAGGCGATAAAAATGGCGCAGAGCCTGTCCGACTTTTTACGAGGCACCATCAGAAATAATGAGAAACAGCTGAGCAGCTTCCAGGATGAGCTGGAACAAATGCAGCGTTACTTAGAAATCGAGAGGTTCCGCTTCTCGGATCGTTTAGACCTCAATTTCCAGTTAAATTATAACCAGGAGGATACACTTCTAGTTCCTAGTATGATTAGCCAGCCTCTTTTAGAGAATGCAATAAAGCACGGCGTTTTTCAAAGTATAGGGAGAACGGAAGTTACCATCCAGGTAAGCCTTGTAAAAGGCTATTTAATCATTAAAATTAGTAATCCTATCCCATCCTCTCAGGGGAATATAACTGCACCCAAAGGTGTAGGATTCGGCCTTAAAAGTTTGAGCAGGAGGCTGTTTTTAATTTATGGAAGAACTGATTTATTGGAAATAGCTAGGGTTGAAAATATGTATGTAGCAACACTAAAAATACCACAGAACCATGAAAGCATTAATAGTTGATGATGAATTATTGGCAAGAGCCCTCATTAAAAAACATCTGTCGAGGTTTCCTCAGTTTAGCCAAATTGAAGAGTGTAGCGATGCAATAAGTGCACTCAAGACTTTAAATAGCTACTCCCCTGACGTACTATTTCTAGACATTCAAATGCCCGAAATTTCCGGTATGGAAATGCTTGAAATAGCGGATGTTAAAGCCCAGGTAGTTTTCACAACTGCTTATGATAATTATGCAGTAGAAGCATTTGAAAAAAATGCAATTGATTATTTGCTAAAGCCCATCAGTGAGCAACGATTTGATAGTTGCGTTGAAAAGCTACTCCAAAACGTGGGCGCCAAAGAGGAGACCATAAATGATAAAATAAAAGACGTCCAGATAAGTGAGGCCTATTTAAACCGAATAGTTATTAAAGAAAATAGCGAAATTCACTTTATACCACTAGATCAAATCAGCTACATGGAAGCCTACGATGATTACGTTAAATTTTATACCACACAAGGCAAAATGTTTATCAAACACAAAACCATGAAAAGCCTAGAGCGTACTTTGAATCCGAAAGATTTCGTGAGGATTCACCGCTCTTACATCATCCGAATAGACCAAGTTACAAAGATTGAGCCATATGAGAAGGATAAACTAATTGCCATCCTGAAGGATAAAAGCAGGCTTCCTATAAGTAAAACGGGCCATACGAAACTTAAAAACGCAATTGGTATATAAGAGGTCAAAACAGTATATTTGCTCTATGAGATTATTTTTAACGATTCTACCGGCTATAGTTTTATTCACAGTGCAAACTGTCCAAGCTCAAGGGCTTGACTCACTAAAAACTATTGGCAAAGCCCTGGCAAATCAAATAGAATATTATATTAATTCAGAACAGGCAGATTCCATATACAGTCTTGGGGATGAAGATTTTAAAAGTCAAATCGGTAAAGAGGAGTTCAATAATTTCATTTCTCAGTTATATACACTGGGAAGGATTGAATCCCTGGAATTCATAGACTTAAAGGACCGCATATATCGTAGCTCACTGGATTTTAAAGAACAGAGCTTTTCATTGAGTTTAGGGGTGAATCAAGACCTTACTTTCAATAGCTTTTTGATAGAACCGTATGAAAAGCCGCAGAAAATGAGGACAGATACGGTCATTAGTAAGGTTGAAAAAATTGATCCATTGGATGACTTTGTGGACTCTATCTCCAGGCGCTATATACAGCAGGAAAATGCACAAACCCTATCCATTGGTGTTTTAGATCGTAAAGGTGCAAAGAGGTACTTTTACGGCGAAACGTTTAGAGGCAACGATAGCCTACCGGATGAAAATACAATCTACGAGATTGGCTCTTTAACCAAAATATTCACGGCTGTTGTTTTAGCAGACATGGTGAAAAAGGGAACTTTGTCTTTAGAAGATAAGATTACCGATTACTTACCGGATTCCGTTGCTCAGAATCCAGCATTAAAAGATATTACTTTATTATCCCTTGCCAACCATACTTCAACATTACCTCGGCTCCCAGATAATTTGGAGCAGAGCGAAGGATACTCTTCCGATGACCCTTATAGCAATTACGATGAAGGTGACTTATACGCATTTCTCAAAAACTTTAAGGGCAAAGGTGTAGTGAATGAAACCTACCTATATAGTAATTTAGGCTTCGGATTACTAGGGAATATTTTAGAAAAGGCAAGTGGAAAAACCTTCCAGGAGTTGGTAAAAGACATCATAACGGGACCTTTACAAATGACCAGCACAGGAGTTCTTCAGGAGTTCGAAGGTGAAGATCTAATGCCTGTTTATAATAAAAATGGTGAAGCAGTAAAGCACTGGACCTTCAAATCAATGGCGCCCGCTGGTGGCCTTCAATCCAGCTTATACGACTTACTGGTTTTTAGCAAAGCGAACCTTATCCGTCCAGAGACTCCACTTGAGGAGGCTTTGACGCTAAGTCGGGAGCTAACCTACTTCAACCCTCCTAATGACGATGTAGCACTCGCATGGCATATAAAAATGACAGGTGGCGTGATCAGCTATGTGCACTCAGGAGGAACAGCTGGAAGTCGGAGCTACATTATTTTAATACCAGATTTAGACCAAGCGGTAGTTATATTAGCTAATTCAAGCTTGCCGATTGATGATCTAGCCAATAGCTTAATTGAAAATTTAACAGAAGCTGTAGGTTTTTAAAACAATGAGTTTTTCTTGAAGTTAAGGGAATGGGAAGATGAAAACAATATTAATAGCTGGAGGAACGGGGTTTATTGGAAGGCAGCTAACAGCTGAGCTATCTGAGCTTGGATATCAGCTCCGTGTACTCTCAAGGAAAAAGAATGGTTCAACCGCGGGACACCCTAATATCAAATACTTCCAATGGGATCCCTCCGCAGAGTATATTGATCCCCAGGCGCTGAAAGAAGTGGATGTCATCATTAACCTCACGGGTGCCAATATTGGGGATAAGCCGTGGACAATCAAGCGGAAAAAAGAGTTGCACGATAGCCGGATCTTAACTACTCGTTTATTGCACCGTCAGATTCAAAGATTAAATATAGAGCTTGAACTTTATATAGGGTCATCTGCAACGGGTTATTACGGCATGGTCACCTCTGAACACGTATTCACAGAAACAGATCCATCGGAAAATGACTTTTTAGGGCAGCTTGTACAAAATTGGGAGGATGAATCTTTGAAGTTTAGCAGCTACGCTAAACGGGTAATCCTCTTTAGAAAAGGAGTAGTATTAGGATCTTCAGGTGGTATGCTAAAAAAGCTAAAGCCACTAGCGAGCTTGGGTATAAACACCCAATTAGGCGATGGTACCAACTACTTACCGTGGATCAGTTTAAAAGACTTAATACGCTCTTACATATTCAGCATAGAAAACAGGAGCATCAGCGGTATTTTCAACCTAGTCAGCTCAGAGCATATCCAACAAAAGGAATTGTGCCGCCAGCTAGCAAAAAGCCTAAATAGACCCATCCTCACTCCTGCCGTACCGGTATGGGCATTGAAATTAATATTTAAAGATTTAGTCAATTTATTGACCAAAGGAAGTCGGGTTAGCAATAAAAAGCTACTAAAAAACAACTTCCCCATAACGGACAACAACTTAGTTCAAGTCCTTACAAATAGCATTTAACAAAACAATCCTTAAATCTCTTGTTTTATTTCTATTAAAAATTAATTAATATTGTCTTAATCGTATCAATACAATCAGAGAAATAAAAATATGCCAGTTAAAATTCCAGATAATCTACCCGCGATAGAGCAGCTTAAGAAAGAAAATATTTTCGTGATGAGCGATTTAAGAGCTAATGAACAGGATATTAGGCCTCTTAAAGTACTAATACTTAATCTTATGCCGCTAAAGATATCTACGGAGACAGATTTTGTGAGGTTATTATCAAATAACCCCTTGCAGATTGAGGTGGAATTTTTGCGACTGGACACCCATACGCCAAAAAACACACCAACGGAACACTTAGAAATGTTTTATAAAGGGTTTTCTGAGGTTACCGAAAACTTTTACGATGGTATGATAATAACAGGTGCGCCTGTTGAATTGATGCCATTCTCCGAGGTTAGCTACTGGGAAGAAGTGATTTCCATATTCGAGTGGGCAAGAAGCCACGTGACTTCTACATTGTACATTTGCTGGGCGGCTCAAGCAGCTTTACACCACTTTTTCAATATTGAAAAGATTCCTTTAGGAAAGAAATTATTCGGAGTATTTAAGCATGAAACATTGGACAAAACCAATCCTCTATTTAGAGGCTTTGACGATGAATTTTACATTCCTCACAGCCGTCACACTACCATCTCTGATTTAGTAGAATCTCATCCTGAAATACACGTGTTAGCGAAGTCAAAAGAAGCTGGTGTTGCTATAGCTTCCTCTCGAGGTGGTAGAGAGTTCTATCTGACTGGCCACTCGGAATACCCTCCATTGACCCTACATCAGGAGTACCAAAGAGATATAGATAAAGGCAAGGAAATTGAAGTTCCAGAAAACTATTACCGGGATAACGATCCAGAAAAAGGACCAAAAGTTCGGTGGACAAGTCACGCGAACTTACTATTTAACAACTGGTTGAACTACTTTGTATACCAAGAAACTCCATACGATTTAACAAAGGTTCCAGAAATGGGGGAAATTAAGAGCAACAGCTAATCCTTAGTTTAGAAGAATATGAAACTTTATAAGATTGAAACTGAAAACTTTAAGTTAGACGGTGGCGCTATGTTTGGCGTTGTCCCAAAAGTACTTTGGGAAAGAACCAATCCAGCCGATGCTAACAACCTGTGCACCTGGACCAATAGATTACTACTCATTGAAGATGGCAATCGCCTTACTCTAATTGATACAGGACTAGGTGATAAACAAAGCGATAAGTTTTTCTCTCATTA
>DXEZ01000092.1 GCA_019114715.1 Candidatus Sphingobacterium stercoripullorum
ATGAATGCAGCGATTGCCAAGGCATAATAACCTAAGGCGGCAGTCATAAAGCTAAAAAAGCGAGCTTCCAAGACGATCATAATCACCGCAAACAGAGAGGCTCCTGAGGAAATCCCTATTAAGCCAGGCTCTGCCAAGGGGTTACGAAACAACCCCTGCATAGTCGCCCCAGATATTGCCAAAGTACTTCCCACGAGCACCCCTAAAATTACTCGCGGCAGCCTCAGTGTAAAGAAGACAGCCTCCTGCTGGACCTGAAAGTCCATGTCTTGACTTAGGCCCATTCGGTATGCGACGATAGAGCCCAATTCAACCACATTGATCTTCACGGCGCCTATACAGATCGATAGTACGCAGGTGGCTATCAATAACACCAAGAGCATCCCGAATATTAGGCTGTAGTTTTTCAATTTCAATGTATCCTCTTTGCTAATTCCTCTACTGCTTGTCCAAGGCGCTGGCTAAACCCAGTAAGAAGCTGTCCTTCCATCTCGACAAACTTGCGATTTTTACCTGCATTGGTTTGGCGAACACCTTGCACTTCTAATAACCCTTCTGCCCCTCCAAGGCTGGAAAATCCACTGTCAAATAATAAAATGACGTCCGGATTCGCAGCTACCAAAGCCTCTGCTGTCAAGGGCTTAAATTCCGTGAAATCCTGAACAGCATTAACCCCACCAGCTAATTCAATCATTTTTTCTACCTGCGTATCCCTTCCAGCAACCATCATCGTTCCTGCGCCCCGAGCATAAATAAAAAGCACCTTAGGCTTGGGTTCTTTCTTTTCGATGTCTTTTATTTTCTCCAGGTCAGACTGCAGTGCAGTAACTATTGAATCACCCTTTTCTTGACGATCCAAGCTATCGGCCATGGACTGAATGAGGGTCTTTGTACCGTCTGGGGAAAACTGATGATCGAATAATAGCAGCTTCACACCGGTATTGCTTATTTGCTCGACAAGCTCTCCGCTAAGGTCATTATTGGTTGCAATAACAACATCTGGCGCTAAAGCCAATATTCCTTCAGCCGAAAATTGACGGCTATGCCCCACTTTGGGTTTTTCTTGAAGTGATTTGGGGTAGTTGCTAGATACATCAACCCCTACTAGGTTGTCCTGAAAGCCCAGGTCCACTAAAATCTCAGAAACCGTCCCATTGAGCGATACTATTTTTAGCTCATCTACATTCCCTTCAGTGCTCTTAGTAGCTGGCTGGCAAGCCTGAAAGGCTAATAGTGCGAAAAGTACTATGGCAAATGAAAATTTATTTTTTAACATGCTATTCTTTTTATACTTATTATCAGGTAATACAGCTATTAAGCCGCTGCATTAGCTATGTAATCTACCCGCGTTTAATTAACTTATATTCCAGTTCAGGATATCCTCTTTTACCAGCATCTTCAGGTGTAAAACTGTTGAACTTAAGCTTGTAGTAGTTCCCTGCAGCATCTTTAATGACATAAAAGCGGTCTTTCTTCGCTCCTGCGACTACACCTGGACTAGGTGAGGGTGTTACACGCCAGTTAGCACCTATAACTCCCTTTGAGGTGCTTAAGCTGAGCGCCGGCAAATCGCTTTCTGAAAAATCTTCATAGGATGGCTCACCATTACTTTTCCCATCTTCATCTTGAAAAATCACCTCTGCTGCGGAAACTCCAGCGAGTGAATTAATAAATACTAGGTCAGAAAAACCGTATGGATACTGCCCTCCTGCAGTCTCTCCGAAGTACAAGCTCCAAGTCCACTGGAAATCCCAATCGCCTTTGCTAGGCTCAATATCTACCAGTCCCCTATCAAAAGAGAAGTATTGAAAATTATATTCTTGATCCTTCCTAATGGTAATGGACTGATAATTAGTGGCATTTATTTCAGCATACTGCAAGGTATAATCGTCCCCCGCTTTTAGTATCCTTACCTTAAAGAGGTTCGCTGGATCTAAACCGGCTCCATGACTACCACCGGAGGTATTAATAACATAAACCTTGTTGTTGTTCTCGGTTTCTGATATCTCGGGAATTAATGTTTTACTAATGTCACCTGTAAGGTCATCTATATTATCAAAGGCTCCTGGCGTTCCTAAGGCAATGTTTAAACCCTCCAGGTCGGTGTTATCGGCATTAACAGCATTGATATCAGTTTCATTCACCTCGATTGCTGAGGAACCGCTGGTACTGTTGAGTATTACTCGAAATTGATTTCCATTATAAAAACCTAAATTCCAAGTGGTCCTTTTTACCGGTGTTTGTTTATCGGCACTCAGGTCCACAAATACGGTATTCTCTGCTGCACTACCTCCCTCTCCCCCATTTAGAGTCATCTGCGTTCCATCCGATGGTGGGATATCTGGAACTGGATCGTCACTGCGTTTACAAGAAGTAACGGCTAGTGTTACACCTAGAGCTAATAAAAGATAGCTGAATCTATTGATTGTAGTTTTCATACTGATGTTTTCTTGTTTTTTATAATTTGTGTTTATTAATTTTTGACTATTGTAATTGCTATTCTAAAGGCAAACCACGACTTTACATCGCTAATCACAGCTTCATCATCCAATTAGGGTGTTTTGCTCCACTGAAAATTCAGACCTAAAAAGAAGGACCTGCCGTAGCTTATAGGGATATCTCCTGTTGAAGAACTGTGGGCCTCGCCCGTTCCTAATGCACTATTTGCAATGCGAGTCACATTAAAAAGGTTACGAGCACCAACGATTAGCGTAGCGTAGTTGGTTATGTTTTTATTAATACTAAGATCGGCAAGATGGTAAGATGCTAAGGTTGCTCGATTAGCTACCACCGTTCCATCAGAGGATGTACTGGCCTCGTAGCTAGGACGCTCGCCGTTGAATTTGTAAAACAAGTTCACCCCTGCGCCCCACTTGGGGATGGCATATAAGATATTACCGTTAACTTCAGGCGACCATACCATACTTGGCACATTTTTCTCGGTCGCAGAAAGCCGGTTATATCTCCCAATGTAGGAAAACCCTAATGTTGCCGTTAAGTCTTTCCAATACAGGGTGTTTTCTAGCGTAGTACCAGCAGTTCTAAATTTATCGATGTTAATGTACGTGTTAACCGAAGAATTCAAGGGATCTGTTCCAACTGCTATTTGATTATCGAAATCATTATAAAACCCACCTAGCGTGCTGGTTAACTGCAGATCTCCCTTTTGTATCCCGTACCAGCTCAAGTAGGCGTTAAAACTATTTGAATATTCTGCTTTCAGGTCCTCATTACCCTGAATAGAGTGATTCGCATCGAAGAACGTAAAATACAGTTCACGTAATGCTGGAGAGCGAAAGCCTCTGGCGTAAGCGGCCCTTAAATCAAAAGAATTGCTCAGGGTGAACTTAGTATTGATCGAAGGGATGACTGGAGGCGCATCATAAACGGAGTTTTTGATAAAACGAACGCCTGGACGAATATTCAGCCAATCAAGCGGCTTCAATTCCGATGAAACAAAGAAAGCATAGTCATTAATCGTTGGCTCCTCTTTAATCCGTCCTCCTGACCCAGTATTGCTATTGATTTCCACTCCGGGTTGTAAAAACAGCTTATCGGTCAGTTTATATTGTAGCGTTCCCCTAAATACTATGGAGGTGAATTTTGCAACATCCTGTTCTCCTGCTCCGGTAGTAAGCTCTGCAGTATTGATTTTAAAATCATGCATCATAGTTCTCGTGGTACGCTCATAATTTTGATAAGAGGCAGCGCCAGA
>DXEZ01000093.1 GCA_019114715.1 Candidatus Sphingobacterium stercoripullorum
AAGCAAAGAAAATGATGGAATTTGATTATAACAGTACACGGTCCAAGTTAATATTGGCCGAATACGGTAGAAATGTGCAGAAGATGGTTGAGCACATCTGTACATTAGAAACCAAAGAAGAAAGAAATAGATACGCACAAGTGGTCATCGATATGATGGGAGTTTTAAACCCACAGCTTCGTGACATCTCAGATTTTAAACATAAGCTTTGGGAGCACTTGCACATCATTTCGGATTATCAAATTGATGTGGACTCCCCTTATCCTATAATCTCTAGAGAGGAAAGAAGAAGGAAGCCTGCTCCAATGGGCTACCCTCAGCATAGGATTAAAATCAAGCACTACGGCTATATGGTTGAAAAGCTGATCGAAAAAGCAATACAGAAGCCTGAAGGTGAGAGCAGGGAGCAAATGGCTATCGCTATTGCTAACTTCATGAAGATGGCTTACGTGACTTGGAATAAAGATGCGGTGCAAGATCAACAGATCTTAGCGGACCTCAGAGAGCTGTCTAATGGACTGCTGGACCTACCTCCACATACGCAGTTAACCACATTAGAGTTTAGAACGCCTCCTCCAGGGAGCAGCAGGCCTAGAACCAGTAGCACTACCAATAAAAGGTCGGGCGGTCACCACAGCAGTAGAGATAATTACAGGGATAATCACAAGAAGAAGAAGAAGAAAAGAAAAGGGTAAGGGATTCTCTTCTAGACAAGCGTTTCAATACCCTTTTAATGGAAAAATAGTAATAAATGGATGCATTTGAAATAATTGGAGGGAAACCTCTAAAGGGAGAAATAGTCCCTCAGGGAGCAAAAAATGAAGCACTTCAAATCCTATCAGCGGTATTGCTGACGAAGGAAGTGATGACAATTTCAAACGTGCCCGATATTGTTGATGTCAATCGCCTGATTGAATTACTCGGGGATTTAGGGGTAGATGTAAAACGAATCGATGCATCTACTTATGAGTTTCAAGCAAAGGATATTCGCTTAGATTATTTTACCACCGAAGAATTTAAAGCCAAAGGTGGTGGTCTTAGAGGGTCCATCATGATTGTAGGTCCCCTTTTAGCGCGTTTTGGTAAGGCTGCAATCCCCAAACCAGGAGGAGATAAAATTGGCCGGCGTAGGTTAGATACCCACTTTTTAGGTTTACAAAAATTAGGTGCAACGTTTAATTACGATTCTAAAGAGAGCTTCTTTACCGTAGAAGGTAGCCCTTTAAAAGGTTCCTATATCTTATTAGATGAAGCCTCAGTCACTGGAACAGCAAATATTCTTATGGCTGCAGTGCTAGCCAAAGGGACAACCACCATCTATAACGCAGCATGTGAGCCGTATATTCAGCAGCTTTGTAAGATGCTCAATAGAATGGGGGCGAAAATATCAGGTATAGGATCCAACCTATTAACAATAGAAGGAGTGGATAGCCTAGGGGGAACAAACCATAGAATGCTACCGGATATGATTGAGGTCGGTTCCTTTATGGGGCTGGCTGCGATGACCGGTTCGGAAATCACCATCAAAGATGTACAGTTCCAGGAGCTAGGCATGATTCCTAACGTGTTTTCCAAGTTAGGTATTCAATTTGAGCTTAGAGGAGATGATATCTACATACCTGCTCAAGATAGTTATACAATAGAGAGCTTTATTGACGGCTCTATATTAACCATATCCGACTCGCCATGGCCCGGGTTTACGCCCGATTTATTGAGTATCGTAATGGTTACTGCAATACAGGCTAAAGGTAATGTTCTGATTCATCAAAAGATGTTTGAAAGCAGGTTGTTCTTTGTGGATAAACTCATCGATATGGGGGCGCAGATTATTCTTTGCGACCCGCACCGTGCAACGGTCATAGGACTCAACAAGCAGAATGTGCTTAGAGGAATAGAAATGACCTCCCCGGATATCAGAGCGGGAGTTTCGCTACTAATTGCGGCACTATCGGCAGAGGGTAAATCGGTGATCCACAACATCAATCAAATTGAGCGGGGCTACCAGCATATTGAAGAACGTTTAAAAAATTTAGGGGCAGATATTCGTAGGGTTGAAAGATCATCCTAGCGAATAAAAACAGCTTATTTATTTAATAAATTACATATGAGAAAAATTGTTTTATTTACTGCTTCTATGGCTCTAGTTTTTGGGTCATGTGTGAGCAACCCTGATGGAGAAAAAGCGGAAACGACAGATTCTGTTGAGCTAACAGAACAGGTAGCTGGAGAAATCTATACGATTAATGCAGATGACTCTGAGTTGGGCTGGTTAGGATCCAAAGTTACCGGTCAACATCACGGAGTGATCAATTTTATTTCAGGTGAGTTAGTGGTTGAAGAAAAGCAACTTTTAGGAGGTCACTTTGTAATCGATATGAACAGTATCGAAAACCAAGATCTAGAGGGAGAGTACAAAGAGCAGCTAGAGAATCACTTGAAGTCGGATGACTTTTTTGCAGTAGAAACTTACCCAGAGGCAACATTTGAAATCACGGGAACTGAGGCTACAGACAATGAATTTGAAATTGTAATCTCAGGAAACTTAACTCTTAGAGGCGTGACAAAAAACATCAAGTTTAATTCACAAATCGAGGAGTTAACCGATGAGAAGATCGTTGCTAAAGCAGATTTTAACATTGCTAGGGAAGACTGGGGAGTGAATTACGAGGGTAAGGCTGATGATTTAATTTCTAAAGAAATAAACATCAAAGTGCACCTTGTTGCCCAGAAATAAAAAAACGTAAAATAATTCAGAATTAGGCCATTTCTTTTTAAGGTTTGGCCTTTTTCTATTTGCCATCACAATAGCCCGATGAAGATAACTTTATTGTGTGTAGGGAAAACCGATGATAAGTACCTAGAGACAGGTATTCAGGAATTCCAAAAACGCCTAGGGAGGTATATATCCTTTCAAATGTTCTGCCTGCCCGATGTGAAGAATAGCAGTAAACTGACCCAAGCTGAGTTGAAGATAAGAGAAGGGAAGCTCATCCTCAGCAAAATTAAAAGTAATGATTTCTTAGTCCTTTTAGATGAAAAGGGCAAAGAGTTCCGATCGGTAGATTTTGCAAATTACCTTGAAAAGCAAATGATCGGTAGTATCTCGAGTATGGTTTTTGTAATTGGAGGACCCTATGGATTCGATAAACAGGTGTATGATAGAGCTCAAGGCTTGATTTCGCTATCCAAGATGACCTTCTCCCATCAAATGATTCGGTTGTTTTTTGTGGAGCAGCTTTATCGCGGCATGAGTATTCTTAAAGGCTTACCGTACCATCACGAATAAATTTTTGTATTTTAGTCATAAAAGCGGAGGTTAAGATGAATCCTAATAAGTATAAAAGAGATTACAAATACAAGAGTGATGTAGGTGATAGTGATAGTCGTGCTACAACTTGGAGTATTGTAATAGGTATTGCCATTGTTTTAATTCTATATTTTTTATTCAAGTGATTTAGCAGTTGATATTGATTTATGGAAATAACTGAATTCATTACTAGGCTTGCTGTTGCTTTTGCATTAGGAGCAGTGGTCGGACTAGAAAGGCAGTGGCGCTTAAAAAGTGCTGGGCTAAGGACCAATACGCTGGTCTCTCTAGGTTCTGCTGCCTATATATTGTTGTCCGTGCATATATTTGGAGCCAATAATGGAGACCCCTCGCGTATTGCGGCGCAGATTGTTACCGGTATTGGCTTTTTGGGCGCAGGGGTGATCATGAAAGATGGGATGAATATTCAAGGGCTAAATACGGCAGCAACCATCTGGTGTTCAGCTGCAGTAGGAGCGCTTGCAGGGATGGGACTGTATTATCAAGCGGCCTTGGTTGGTGCAGCCATTGTATTATCGCACGTCATCTTACGCCCGGTGAGTGTGCAATTGGCGAAAATCCGGTCCTACAGGAAAACTAAAAGCCAGGAAGCGTTTTATCGCATGTTTATCTATTGCAATAATAAAATTGAGCATGAGACTAGGAGGTATTTAGTAAATCATTTTGATGATTCTGATAAGTACCTGTTACGTTCTATTGCTCATGAACCTTCCGAGAAGCACGAAAATGAAACGGTTATTACGGTGGTTTTTTCTACCGTTGGTAAGCACGATCAGCACGTGGAGCGCTTGATAGGAATCTTAAATTTAAAGCTAGGAGTGACGAAAGCCTCATGGGCTTATATGAGTGATGAGGCTAATTATCAAAGAGAAGAAGAAGACTAAGTGCAGTTTGAAAGAATCAAAAATCTAAATTAATAGTATGGAAATCAAACACATTCTAACCTTAGCAGTAATAGCACTGGCTATCCTGCTTAGTGCCATGTTTGGCATTCCCGCGTATCGCGTGTGGCAGCAGGAGATGGCCGGAAAAGCTAAGCTCGCCGAAGCGACGCAATCACGCCAGGTGCTTGTAGAACAAGCCCGTGCCGAGAAGGAAGCTGCTATATTGCAAGCCGAAGCCATTAAAATCATGGGCGAGGCGGCGCAAAAGTATCCCGAGTATCGCCAGCAAGAGTTTATTGGTGCATTCGGTGAGGCGCTGAAGCAAGGGAAGATCTCGCAAATTATTTACGTACCTACTGAAGGAAATATTCCTGTTTTAGAAGCAGGGAAAAGGTAGGTCGCTTACCGTATATTGATGCAGTGCTCCACTTAAAGGTGTTTTTGTGGATAGGCTTTGTATTGCTCGTGAACTTTAGAGGAGTGCAAGTAGTTCTGATATAGAGTCTTTAAACGCTTTCCATAAAATTATAACGCAAAATCTTAATAGAAGTATTATCGCGGCTACAACAGGAGGAGTTCAGGATGAAGCAATTAGCGAGTCCTCTTTTTTTGTGCGTAATGACCTTCTTTAAAGGAGACTTCTGTTTTTTTAGAGTACCTCTTTAAATCCTTTTGGATTAGATCTTTGTACTTGGAGTCGAGTATGGTGTATTTTAACCAAAATGTTGAATTTCTCCTAAATAGTGAATATATTTACGATGAAAAAGTGCATGTAGACCTGGAGAATTTAGTTGAAGCTGTGCTTTATTTAGAGATTCAAATAGAATCTATCGCGCTAAAAAAGTAATCGATTTTTCGATTATATGATAAACACCCTTTTGGAAATATTTCTAAGCTTCAATTACTAATCGCCCAAATTATGTAATTGAGAGGTGTATTTCGACGTGTATTTCTTAGGTAGCTATACACGATATTTATTCTGTATTCCAATTGGGGGTTAGACTTTGCCGCTAAGCCTTTTAGCGGCAAGTCTATTTGAGGTTTACTGAAGATAGTATCGCAAATATTTCCAGATAAATAATTTATTCGTTTTAACTTTTTTTGAGCCTTAAAGTTTAGTGTACTCTATATTAGGGCGCTTTTAAAGGGGGGCTTTAGGTCTAGGTGACAGATAAGCCAGTAGAAGCTGTTTTTAGATTTTAGCTAATAAAATGGTTAATTACTATTGCTATAATCTAATGGAACAAAGTTGCTGATTACATCATGCTGTTTGTCCTCCTACCTCCTACGGGTATCTCCAATAGACGTGAAAAGGCCAGTTGTTCTTGTGTGCCCCTTTGGTATTCAGGTCTGTAAGCGAAATGTGGTGTTGTGATTTGGTGATCAAATGGTTGATTATCAGTGTTTTAATTCAGTATTCCGTTTTTTAAATTTAAATGCGTTTATAAAGAATAAGCAAGGTGGTTTGTCAAATATTTTGTAACTTGTCCACAATTTTGATGGTCATTTTAACCAATTTACATTATGTACAAATGTATTATTAGACTTTTGTACATAAACTTTTAACATTTGCCGAAATAGAAATGAATGAACTTGCATCTCAAATCTTTGAAATAATAAAAGATTATAG
>DXEZ01000094.1 GCA_019114715.1 Candidatus Sphingobacterium stercoripullorum
CCTGTATTGGTTGTGGTGCATGTGTTGCTGCTTGTAAAAACGCATCAGCAATGCTCTTCGTTTCCGCAAAAGTATCCCAGTTCTCTCTCCTACCACAAGGACAAACAGAGCGATACGAGCGTGTACAAGCAATGGTTGACCAAATGGATAAAGAAGGTTTTGGATCATGTACCAACACAGGAGCATGTGAAGCTGAGTGTCCAGTAGGTATTAAATTAACCAATATTGCTCGCTTGAACAGAGAGTACTTGAATGCCAAGCTTTTCAAAGAAGAAGACGTACATAATTAATAGAAATAGTTAGTACTACTTAGCCCTTTTATAACTTTATAAGAGGGCTTTTTCATTCCCAACGATCGGGGTAGAAGAGTCTTAATTTCAGCGCTCCCACCACCCCATAAAACTTCATTCAAAAAGTACACCGCGCGCATTACTTGAATAAGAAAACTGAGAGCCTGTATTATTTCATTACGAACAACCTGCATTTGGATAAGCGGACAGTTCTTCAACAAGAAACTTAAGCAAGTTCTTTAAAAAGCCTATATTTACACGTATAAATTAAAATCTAAAGGGGCTCATACACACATAGAAGATGCTGAATAGAATACGTATACTACTTTTAATACTGACTCTTTCCTTTATAGGAACGGCAATTACCATACGTATATCAATCAAAGATGAGAATATCCTTGAGTTAGATACCCACACGCTTAATAAAAACATACACAAAGCTGAAAAGAGTATAAATAAGCTCTTCCGAGATAGTGCGGCATTAAAGACGTTAAAAGACACGGATTTAAACCCAACTAATACCAGCCTATTAGCTGATGACTTCAGCAGCAGACATGGTGTTTATTTATACGTCTACAAAAACAACAGACCCATTTATTGGGGTACCAATATTTTTGTACCTCAGGTGGAAGAATCCGATCTTCGAAACCCCATAAATTTCATTCAAAGTGAAAAAAGGACGGCAATTTCCAAGCGGATCAAGTTGAGTGATGAGATTACTGTTTTAGCATTAATCCCTATACGGAGCTCTTACGATAGCAATAATGAGTATTTAGTAAGTAGGTTCAATAAAAAACTACTCTCTAATAACAACCTAGATATAGCAGAATATACCGACACGGAGCTCATAAGGAATATATATAGCCTAGATGGTCACTACTTGTTCTCTGTAAAACTAGTACAAGGAAAGCTCGTTACGCTCTACGATTACTTACAGATATTATTTTACGTATTATCGATCCTCACATTACTTTCATTAGGGCATAGCTTATGCTACGAACTGGCTAGAAAAAAAGCTCCCTGGTTGTCTATAGTCTGTTTCATTGCACTGCTCTTCACAATCATAATTCTGGATCGAACCGCTAGTTGGGTACCATCGAATACTAGCATAGGTATATTTGATCCCAAATATTACGCCTATAACCAGTTCTTCCCGGATCTATGGTCGGTATTAACGACCTACATCTATATTTTGTGGCTCATGATTTATGTCCACACAACGCTACCACTAATCAGCCTAGAAGGTAAAGTACGATCCCAAGTTATAAAAATAGTAATCGCTATTATTTCATTTTCAAGTATATATGTCCTGGCCTACTTAATAAGTAACCATATAGGCACGATCGTAATTAACTCAGGCTATATAGGTAATTATTTCACTCAAATACTCAACCTGAAGTGGCACGTTTGGGTTGGATTAGTCATATTCTCTATAGTATGTGTTTCCTTAGTCCTGTACATTGACACTATAATATATTTAACTAAGCAGCTTATAGGTAATATTCAGAGCATTAATGTGCAGCTTATCTTGGTTATCCTAGCAACAATAACGACGATAGCCATCGATGAATCACCTATACTTTATTTATTCCTCGGGTTAATTATACTGGTACGTTATTTCAGCAAACCAACAAGCAAGGTGCAGTCTGAATTCCCTGTATTTATAACCACATTGGTGTTATTGACTTTCCTTTCAGTGCTCACCTACAATAAATTCTTAAGCATAAAAACTGAGGAAAATATGAAGCTAGCTCTAGCCCAGCTAGAGGCCGAGGATGATATTAATGCGCTCTCTTTGTTCCGAGAGATGGAGCAGCAAATAACCCAAGACGATCAACTAAAATACTTATTTCAAATAAGCCTCCCTTATACCGATCCTAAAGTTATTTCCCAATATATTAAAAACAAATACCTCAGTGGCTATTTGTCAAAATACGATTTCAACGGCTATTACTACCTCAATGAACAGCCTTTTGAAAATTATAACCAAGACTGGATTACACATTTCAGGGAGCAAGTAATAAGCGGATCTAGCAAAATAAGTGGGACTTCAGGATTCTATAGAACAGGACGAGAACTCGGCATGCATGAATATTTTGCAATCATAGATATTCCTATGCCAAATGATCAAACGATCTACTTATACCTGAACTTTGAAAACAAAGCATTTAGTACAACCATTCCATATCCTGAGCCACTAATTGATTCTAGATTTGACATATGGAATCAAGAGATATATGAAAACAGTTCATTTGCACTTTATAAAAATGGAAGGCTATTGACTCAAAATGGTGACTATGTGTATCCTTCCACTCTAGAATATATAAAACATAAAACCAACCATTTCACCTCTTATGAGGACGACACGGGGCATCACCATGTTACCTATAGTCCAGACAGCAGGACTACGCTAATCATCAGTAAACCGCTCTCCAAACTCTGGGAATATGTGGCGATGAGTTCATTCTTGTTTGTTATATTGTACTTGGTATTTAGCATCTTTAATCTATTCAAGTACATATTGATGACGATCAGTGAGAATGCTTTTAAATACCGAAGTATAAAGTACCACTTTTTCTTATTGCTAAACACCATCCAATATTCTACCAGAATCCAAACGATGCTCATTGGACTGGTGATATTTGCAATTATGCTTTCAGGGCTCATAGCTTTTATCAGTATTAGCAAACAACTGGATACTACTAAACAGCTTTCTAAACTTAAAAACATTTCTATCCTAGCCAGAAAAGTAGAGAATAAGATCAGAAATTTAAGCCCTGATGAGATTTTCGAAGGCAAAGAAACTCCTATAGGGATACTAGACGATATAGCACTAGAGGATTACATCTTGTACGACAGAAATGGAAAACTTTTATATACTTCGCAACCTAGAATATTTGATTTAAAGCTACTCTCCAATTTCATGAACCCCAAAGCCTACAACCAGCTTCATGTCATTAAGAAATCGGAGGTTTTAGAGAAAGATCAAATTGGAGAGTTTCGATTTGATGCTGTTTATGCCACCATAAGAAACAACAATTACCAAACTGTTGCCTATCTAAGTGTGCCTAGCTTCTCCTCGAAAAAGGAAGAAGATATGAATAACAACCTATTGCTTAATACCATATTGAATATCTATACAGTAGTCATTATAGCTTTTGGATTCCTTGCTATCTTTATATCCAATAAAATCACAAGACCTTTAAGCTTAATTCAGAGAAAATTAGCACAAACACAGTTCTCAGAAAACCAACCCAATGAACCGCTATTCTGGGCTAGAAACGATGAAATAGGAACAGTGATTAAGGAGTACAACTACATGCTTATAAAGCTCGAGGAAAGCACAAAACGGCTTAGAAACGCAGAGCGTGAAGCGGCATGGAGAGAAATGGCCAGACAAGTGGCCCACGAAATCAAAAACCCTCTAACTCCTATGAAATTGGGGGTTCAGCAGCTAGAGCGTTCTTTCAATGAGAGAGACCCTAGATTTGAAGAGCGTTTCCAAAAGTTTTCCAAGACCTTTATTGCGCAAATTGATAGTTTAGCTAGAATTGCTAGTGAATTTTCTGCTTTTGCAAAGCTGCCAGACACGCAATTAAGTAAAATCAATTTGCTTGATAAAATTGGAAAAAGTATTAACCTTTATCAAAACAGTGGAATATCAGGTATAGCACTTTTAAACCGTACAGGCCTAGATAACCTTTTTGTGTTGGGAGATAAAGACCAGCTGCTACGCGCCTTCAACAACCTGATCAAAAACTCAATAGAAGCGGCAGTAATTAAAAAAAGACATAGGATACAAATTCTCCTACATACATTTGATAAAGGGAAGATGCTTAGATTACAAATAAAAGATAATGGGCATGGTATCCCTCCCGAGGCCATTCCAAATATATTCAGACCAAATTTCACTACTAAAAGCTCAGGTACTGGCTTAGGTTTAGCATTCGTTAAACAGACGATAGATACCATGAACGGGAAAATAAGTTTTAAAACAAGTCCAAATGGAACAAATTTCATTTTAGAGGTCCCGCTATATATAACAGATGCCTAATCTGACAATTTAATGCGTCTCTAAAATAGAACTGCATAAGGTTTATGTCTTAGACTGAATTAAAAGAGTAAAACTACTTATTAGGTAGAGAACGTAGATAGAGACACGCATGCATCCATTAGACACATGAAGATACTACCATACTACCCTTTAATTTTGCTGCGATACTGTCCCAAAATGTCCTAGCTATACTGCAGTAGCTTTGTATTAATACGAAAGGGTAAAACAGAAGCAGACTATAAGCGACAAATCCCAACAAAAAACGGAATTTAGCTCACAAAAATGGTGTTAAAATAGAGTGTTGATTGGAAACCACTACAGGATCACAAGAGGCAACTTTAATTTAAAACGATACTCGCTCTTCCCATAATAGCGTTATCCGAGTAGAGTAAAACGGTATAGGCTCCCTTTGAAAAACCTTTCGGGTCTTCCCATAAAATTTGATACGTTTCTCCTTTATTAGTGAAGTCTATATTTTCTTTTAGGGTGAACTGCAGCTTTTCTCCATGCACATAAAATACATTTTCGGCATCTGCAATTAGGTTTCCTTTGGGATTAATAATGCGTAGATAAACATCTTTATCTCCGATACTGGAAAAAGGGTTATCGGCCAATGTATACTGAATCTGAATCAAGTCAATCCTGCGCGCCCTACTTTCTTGATCCATCCTACCATTCTTCTTCACATTCACACCTGACACATGGATGTTAGATGTTTTAAGACCAGAAGCTTGGCTGATTTGATCTGAAAGTTCAGTATTTTGCGAGGATAAGTTTTCAATCGTGCTGTTGTTTTCTTCTACCTGTTGGGCTAAAAGCTCGTTCTCTTTCCTTAAGAGTTCATTTTTAAGCTTGTGATCATCGAGATCTCTATGAATCTGCATAACGTTTTCTCGCAGTGCAATAACACGTTCACGAGCATCATCAATCTGCACCTCATCTAGGTTATTATTTTCCAGAGAACTGCGCAACTCGGCAATGGTTTGCCTAGCCTCGGTCTCTGAAGCTACAATTTCTTGATTATCGGAAACCTCTTGGAATGCAATATTATCAAGTTCCGCCTCTATCCTATCAATTTCAATTTGAAGGTTTTCCCTTTGAAGGGTGACAGTATAAAGTTTTTCACCAGAAGATTTGAACTTAACATAGAAATAGACATTGGTTGCCAGAAGCGCTAAAATAGCCAGAATAAAGAAATAGAGCTTAGGCTTATCTTTCTTGCCTACCTCTTGTTCTACTTGGCCATCAACTTTATCTTCTGCTGTCATTTTCATTTACATTTTGCGGAAAACTTCCTTATACTTATGTCTACCTCTTAAAGTATCAAAAACTATTCCATTTTTGTTTTCATCGGTTATTCAAACTTATTTGGGGAGTTATAGCCGTTATCTTTAAGTAACTGGTCTTTTCTTATTTCAACAATATCACTTTGGACCATTTCCTTAATCATATCCTGCAGACTATACTTCGGTTGCCAGCCCATTTCACTATATGCTTTACTAGCATCACCCACCAAAACCTCCACTTCAGTAGGCCTAAAATACCGTGAATCAACCTTCACTACCGTTTGACCAAACCTAAGGAAATCATCAGTTAAACCCAAACTCTCCAGAACTTCTATGTCATAATCGATTATTACCCCTCGCTCACCTTGACCTTTACCACTGAACTCTATTTCTACACCGATTTCAGCAAAGGCATAACGAACAAAATCCCGCACTGAAGTCGTTTCACCAGTAGCAATCACAAAGTCATCTGGCTGCTCTTGCTGTAACATCAACCACATGGCTTCTACATAGTCTTTAGCATGCCCCCAGTCTCTTTGCGCAGAGAGATTTCCTAAATAAAGACAATCTTGAATCCCTTGAGCTATAGCCGCTACTGCGCGGGTAATTTTCCGAGTAACAAACGTTTCTCCTCTTAAAGGGCTTTCGTGATTAAATAAAATACCATTACACGCAAAAAGGCTGTATGCTTCCCGGTAATTAACAGTTGCCCAATAAGCATATAGCTTAGCTACTGCATAAGGGCTTCTTGGATAAAAAGGAGTTTTTTCAGTTTGTGGGATTTCTTGCACCTTCCCGTATAATTCAGAAGTAGAGGCTTGATAAAACCTAGTTCTATCTCCTAAGCCTAACAATCGAATCGCCTCCAAAATTCTTAAAGTACCAAGAGCATCGGCATTGGCCGTGTATTCAGGAGTTTCAAAACTCACCTTCACATGCGATTGAGCAGCCAAGTTATAAATCTCATCAGGTTGGGTTTCTTGAATGATACGAATCAAATTCGTTGAATCAGTAAGATCTCCATAATGTAGCACAAAATTTCTCTTTTCCGTGTGTGGATCTTGATACAAGTGATCAATCCGCTCTGTATTGAACAAGGAGCTTCGTCTTTTAATACCGTGGACTATATAACCTTTACCTAAAAGAAACTCAGCTAAATAGGCACCATCCTGTCCTGTTATTCCTGTGATTAATGCTACTTTATTATGATTCTGGTGAGACTGTTTCATGAATTATCTATTTCTGAGCTAACTTTATTGATTCGATAGTAGGAACCAAAGTTACCTATTAAAATAAAAGTCACGAAATTTCCGTGACTTTTACTTAACTCTTAAATTTTAAAGTGAATTACTGTTTTCTAAACTTAAAAACTAAATGACCTTCACCTTCATCCAATGCAATGGGTAAACGAAGTTCCAATCTAGATTCATCCGCATAGGAAAGTTTCATTCTATAACCTGAATCGACTTGGGATGGTTTTTCTCCCGCATAAATTTTCTTAAACTGAAATTGTGGCTGCTCGTAAGAGTTTTTAGGATTATAAATAGACCAAACAATAGCCCTGCTGGCTCCTGGAGCACATAAGTTACCGTCAGCAGTAAAATTTATACTCCCTTTGTGATTACCACCGGGTAATTCCCACACACTCCGTAAAAAACAATCTACCGGTGCCTCATCAAAAATATTTTTAATGGTATAAGCCTGCGGAATATCTTCCCGTGTTACAGACTCCAATACCCATGCACCTTTTACCGCCGAACGCCATTGTGAAGCTGAAGGGCCCGCCTCGCCTCCTTGAGTAGACTTGCGTTGTGCATCACAACTTCCTAGGAAAACTATTGCCAGTGCAAGTAAAATAGTCGATGTAATTTTTCTGAACATATCGTTTTTTATTAAATTGCAATAATAAATCAAACAAATATAAATAGATTTGTACTTAAAATGAAGTATTCCAAAAACCATTCCATAAGTAAGCTAGTCGCCAGAACTATTTTAATTATTTCAATAGGTGTACTCGCTTACCCCTTAATCCCCTTTTTTATCATAAAACAACAGGAGCTTTCTAACGTTCAGGTATCATTCCCTCATAAATGGGCTTTAATATTCCCAGTCCTATTATTCTTTTTATACGTGGGCTTGATGATAAAAATGTTACAGAAAAAATTTCAATCCATTGAAATGAATGCTTTATTTTCATTAGCAGGATTAATGTTAACCTTCTACCTGCTGATGCTATACTCTAAAATATTTGTTTCTTTTTAGCGTCTATGGAAAGCAAACAGGGTCAATTCCCTTGGAAAACAATCTTAAAAATCATATTTACCCTCGCTGCCTTTTACTGGCTTTCAAGCAAGATTTCATTTAAAGAAGTATTTGTAGCTGTTAAAAGTAGCAATCTCTGGTTTTTATTTTTGGCATTAATGTGTTATGCCGTCTCTCAAGTCATAGCCTCTTCCAGATTAAACTCCTTTTTTAAAGGTATTAACCTACACATCTCTGAACGATATAACCTACGCTTATACCAGTTAGGATTGCTGTATAACTTTTTCCTTCCAGGGGGAATAGGCGGTGATGGTTATAAAATATTTTTCCTTAAAAAAAGACACCCTATTAAAGGTAGGAAGATTATTTCGGCGGTATTTTTTGATCGACTTAGTGGGTTGTGGGCGATTTTTATCATAGTATGCCTTTTAATCGTGATGATGCCTAGATTGGGAATACCGAATTACATTACCCTCATAGGGATGTTTATAGGTACGATCACCTATTTCTATTTTTTAAATTTATTTTTCAAGAAATTTTCAAAAAACTGGTTGGTAACACATTCAAAAGCCCTATTTGTTCAAGGCTTTCAAATCTTATCGGTCATTTGTATTTTATTTGCCCTACACTTCGATGGCAAGTTCTCTCCCTATTTATTGATCTTCCTAGTTTCATCCGTAGCAGCTATTATTCCCAGCATTGGAGGAGGAATTGGAGTAAGGGAGCTTGTAGTGCTTTTCAGCGCTCAATACATCCAACTTGATGAGAAATTGGCCGTATCCGTTAGTTTAATTTTTTATCTTTTATCTTTGCTTGTTGCATCAAGTGGGTTGTATTATTTATTTAGACCCCAGCGCTTGGGGACAGATAAAATCCCTAGTATCAAGCAGGTGGAAAACGATTTAGAAAAAGAAAATTAAAATGGCAAATATTATTGTAACAGGAGCAAGCAGCGGAATAGGCTTTGAAACGGTTTTAGAACTGGTTAAAAACCCAAAACATACCGTCGTTGCACTCGCTAGATCCCAAGAAAAACTGGCCAAGCTCCTAGAGATTTCCAACTCTTTAAATCAAGATGGAGGGAAGCTGTGGGTTGCTCAATTTGATATAGTCTATGGAGAATATACCTCTTCGTTGATTCCCTATTTAAAAGAAAAACTGGGTTCGATTGATATTCTTATCAATAACGCTGGCGAATTAGTCAATAAGCCCTTTTTAGAAACTACCCTAGAGGACTTTTCCACTGTTTTCCAGACTAATTTCTTGGCTCCGGTACAATTGATCAAGCATCTCTTCCCCTTGCTTACTCCCGGCTCCCATATTCTCAACATAGGAAGTATGGGCGGCTATCAAGGGTCAGTAAAATTTCCGGGGCTATCTGCTTATTCCGCGAGTAAATCTGCTCTAGCAAACTTAACGGAGTCTTTAGCGGAAGAGTTCAAGGAGCAAAATATAAAGGTAAACTGCTTAGCGCTTGGCTCTAGCCAAACTGAGATGTTCGAAAAAGCATTCCCTAATCTAGAAGCTGGAACTTTGGCCTTTGAAATGGGTCAATATGTTGCTGACTTCGCCATAAATGGAAGTAAGTACTACAACGGGAAAATACTACCCGTAGCATCCACCACACCTTAGTGTGGCTACAAACCTTTTATCCAGGAGGACAGATCAGATAGCACTTCCTGGTCTATAGATCCTTTAAGTTGCCCATATTCATACGGGTTTCCCGTTTTGGCCTTTTGAAACAGGTGATTTAATTCAGGATAATTGTTTATAGTGTTCTCCTCTCTAAAGGGCAGCACTTCTTTGAGCTTCTCCATGTTGATATCTGCGGGCACCTGCAGGTCTTTCCCTCCAAATGCGGCAAAAACAGGAACCTGGATAGTTCGAATAAATCCCTGTGGTTCAATGCGCATAAAGTATCGATAACCGGGAAGGACCATATTAGATAACTCCACCTCCAAATCTTTCATCATCTCCGGGCTGACCTTACCCTGCATATTATCAATAAGCGCTTGATAAGTTTCTTCGTTACTTAAATCGCTTTTCACGAGGTTAAAGTTCTTACTATTAATAGTCCGAGCAGTTTCCAATTGCTCTTTAGACATTCCAGAACTTTTTCCTAAATGGTAAGCTTGCTCGACCATAAGCTCACTAATCGTAAAAGTTGGCCCTGCAAGTGATGCTATAAACTTAACATCCGGCAGTTGTTGACCCGCCAATAGAAAAGCAATCAGTCCACCCTCACTATGCCCCACAATGCCAACCTTACTGGTATCCACCATTGGCCGTTCTTTTAAAAAGCTTAAAGCACTAAGCACATCCTTACTAAAATCTTCAATTGTTGCTTGTACAAAGTCGCCTTCACTTTCCCCCACTCCCCTATCGTCATATCTTAAAACTACAATCCCTTGGCTATTTAAATAGCTGGCTAAATCCTTGAAAATTTTATGCCCATGAACCTCAGAATCTCGATTTTGTGCTCCAGAGCCAGAAACTAGGACTACAGCAGGGTAATTCCCATCTTCTTTGGGAAAGCTAATGGTTCCAGAAAGCTTCACTTCATCGAACTCATTAATAAACTCTATATCTTCATAAGGATAGGCAAGCGCATCATTCTGCATTTCCTCCTCTTCTTCACTCTGAGCCGTACGCTTAAACACAACGGGCAGTTTCATTCCAGATTGATGAAAATTCCCCTCAAGCCTCTCTTCCTCCCCGCCAATTACTTTTAAGTGTAGTTTTATGCCGCCTTGTAGGCTAACTAAAATACTGTCTTCTTTCACTAATTCTGCAGAACCTGTGATACCAAAAGCACCTTGATTGGGACTATCAGCTTTAACTTGAAGCGTGCCATTGGACTCAGAAAAATGAAGGACTATGGGTATTTTCGTGGTATTAACGTCTAATTCTCCTTCCCAAGAGCCATTAAGAGTCTGCCCAGTTGAGCAAGCTATAAAAGCTAGCCAAACAAAAAGTACTAAATATGCATTTTTCATTCTGAATATGATTTTTAGATTTATTTTAATGCCTATGGCAGTCATCCATACACCTCAATAAAAATAACAAATTACTAATTCAAATCAGCACGACTGATTTGAAAAATTAAAACAACCACTACAATTTTTTAATCATGGCCATCTGGTAAAAGCAATAACTGAGCCTCTGTTTTGAAAAGTAAGAAAGATGATTCACTTTCTATTCATCACAAAAA
>DXEZ01000095.1 GCA_019114715.1 Candidatus Sphingobacterium stercoripullorum
CCGAATACTTCAAAGTCCAATGTTTCATCTCTATTACGCCTAATGAGTACGTGCTTGGGAGATGGCAATAGACAGTGGTGTATCCCGCCATAACCACTAAGAACCTCTTGGTATGCACCGGTGTGGAAAAACCCTAGATATTGCTGCTTCCTAGTCTTCGGCATAAATACCGAACTGATATGGGCCTCTTGATTGTAGTAATCTTGGCCATCGCAGGTAATTCCCCCTAGGTTTACCTTTTCATACTCTTGATTCCAGTTGTTTATTGGCAGCAGTAAGTATTTTTGATTCAATGCCCACACGTCCGGTAAATTTGTGATGAATGAACCGTCAATCATAAACCATTTCTCTCTATCGTTCTGTTGCTTTTTACCCAAAACTTTATAGAGAATTCCGGAAGCCTCTGCTACGGTATACTTACCAAATTCGGTAATGATATCCGGTTCCATGACTTCGTGGTGTGCGCAGATTTCTTTAATCCTATTGATAATTTCATTGACCATGTACTCATAGTCAAAATCAAACACAAGGGAGTCTTTAAACGGCATACCACCGCCAATATCTAAAGTGTCCAGGTCTGGATTGATTTTTTTGAATTTACAATACAGCGTCACATACTTCTCTAGTTCATTCCAGTAATAGGGCGTGTCGGAGATACCTGAATTGATGAAAAAGTGAAGAAGCTTCACCTTAAAATTCGGGTTCTTAGCGATTTTACTGTTGTAAATATCGATAACATCTTCCATACGGATCCCTAGGCGCGAAGTATAGAACTGCGAGTCTGGCTGTTCTTCAGCGGCGATTCTAATCCCTAAATTACAAGGCTCATCGATTTCTATTTCATCATCGTAGAAGTTGAATTCTTCCTTGTTATCCAATACAGGAATGATATTTCTAAAGCCGTCGTGAATCATATCCACGATATACTGCTTGTATTGGTAGGGCTTAAAACCATTACAAATAACGGTTATGTCTTTATCCACGGTGCCTTGCCTTTCTAAAGAAGCAATTATCGGCATATCAAACGCGGAGGAGGTTTCCAAGTGGATGTCGTTTTTTAACGCCTCTTCCAAAATATGTTTGAAGTGTGATGATTTAGTACAATAACAATATTTGTAGCTTCCCCTATAATTATGTTTAAGAATCGCAGTTTGGAAAAGAATTTTCGCTTGCTGAATCTTTTTACTAATCATAGGTAAGTAAGTAAAACGCAGTGGTGTCCCATACGTTTCAATAAGTTCCATGAGATTTAAGTCATGAAAGTAGAGTTCGTCATCTATAATGTCAAACCCATCTTGCGGAAAACCCACACTTAAGTCAAGAAATTCCTGATAGCTTTGCATTTTTTATTATTTTTGGCAAATATATAGTATCATATTGAATATATATATAAGTATTTGTAATTTTTATCACTCATTTACAAGGGGTTGTAAAACTTTAACTTTTTTGCATGCAATATTCCTTAGAAAATAATCTATTAAAGCACACTGAAGGGGCTATAAAAAGCCTTTTTGATGCGACAGCTGCCCCTTCTCAGCTGGTTTTTCAAGAAACTCGAAAAGAGTTTGAAGGTCAAGTTACACTTGTTGTTTTTCCTATTACTAGACTTTCGAAAAAAAGCCCGGAGCAGACAGCTCAAGCAATAGGGGAGTATTTAGAGAAACATGTTGAAGAGGTAATAAGTTTTAATGTAATTAAAGGCTTTTTAAACTTGACCATTAAAGATTCCTACTGGTCGGAGCTTTTGATAAATAATATTGCAGATGATGTTTTTGGCACATTTGCTAAAAAGGATACTACCGTTATGGTGGAGTATTCATCTCCCAACACGAATAAACCTTTACACTTAGGGCATATACGGAATAACTTATTGGGTTATTCAGTTGCTGAAATCCTAAAAGCTTACGGCTACCATGTCATCAAAGCCAACCTCATTAATGATAGAGGTATACATATTTGTAAATCCATGCTTGCCTGGCAGAAAGAGGGCAATGGAGAAACTCCTGAGTCCACGGGTTTAAAGGGCGATCACCTAGTAGGTAAATATTACGTGATCTTCGATAAGCGTTATAAAGAACAAATCCGCAACCTTACAGCTCAGGGGATGTCTGAAGAAGAAGCCGAAAAGAAGGCACCATGGATTCTTGAGGCTCAAGATATGCTTCGCCGCTGGGAAGCTGGAGACCAGGAGGTGTTAGACCTTTGGAACAAGATGAATGGCTGGGTTTATAAGGGTTTTGATGCCACTTATACCCGTATGGGGGTAGACTTTGAAGTCAACTACTACGAGTCCAACACGTATCTACTGGGTAAAAAACTGGTTGAAGAGGGGCTAGCGAGTGAAGTGTTCTTTAAGAAAGAGGATGGATCGGTGTGGGTGGATTTAAGCGATGAAGGCTTAGATGAAAAACTCCTACTAAGAGGAGACGGAACTTCGGTATACATGACTCAGGACCTTGGGACGGCACAACTAAAATACGACGATTATAATTTAGATCAATCTATATATGTGGTTGGTAACGAGCAGGACTATCACTTCAAAGTGTTGTTCTCAATACTAAAGAAGCTAGGTAAGTCGTGGGCCTCTGGCCTTCATCATTTGTCTTACGGCATGGTGGATTTACCAAGTGGCAAAATGAAATCACGTGAAGGGACTGTTGTAGATGCCGATGATTTAATGGATCAAATGTTCTCTACTGCTGAAACTAGGACAGAAGAGCTCGGTAAAACAGATGGCCTTGATCAAAATGAAAAGGATTCATTGTATGAATTAATAGGTCAAGGAGCCTTAAAGTACTTCCTGCTGAAAGTAGAGCCCAAGAAAAGGTTGCTATTTAATCCGGAGGAGTCTATTGACTTTCAGGGGCACACCGGACCATTTATACAATATACGCACGCTAGGATTTGCTCGATTTTACGAAAAGCTCATGATAAGGACTTCCGCAGTATTGCTACTTTGGAAAGTTTAAACGATAGCGAGAGGGAGCTTGTTCAGATGCTAAACAACTACCCTAAAGTAATCGAGCAAGCAGCACAGGAGATGAGCCCCGCACATGTAGCGAATTATGTTTTCGAGCTCGCCAAGCTTTACAATAAGTTTTATCACGAGGAGTCAATCTTGAAGGCTGAAGATAAAAACATCAAAGGCTTTAGGTTATTGCTGTCCAAAGCAACAGCTCAAATCATTAAAAAAGCTATGTCTCTGTTGGGGATAGCGGTGCCTGAAAGGATGTAACATGCAGTATAAACAAATTAATGTGGGGCTGATTGGCTTTTCCGTTGGAGGACAGGTGTTTCATGCTCCTTTTATCAAATGTACTAATGGGCTGAAGCTTTATAAAGTTTTAGCAAGAAAACAGGAGCAGAAGCAAGTACTTAAAGAGAAATACCCAGAGGCATATCCGGCTGAGGATGTCGATGAAATCATCTTTGATAAGGATATTGACCTCATAGTTATTGCTACCTCCAATGATGTACATTTTGATTTAGCAAAAAAGGCACTACTCGCAGGGAAACATGTGGTAGTTGAAAAACCCTTTACCGTTTTTTCCTATCAAGCTGATGAGCTTATAGAGCTCGCAAGAAATAAAGGACTATTATTAACCGTTAATCATAATGCACGGTTGTTATCGGACTTTTTAGCCGTAAAAGAAGTCCTCTCATCGGGTAAACTAGGAGAGGTGAAGAACTACGAGGCTAGATTCGATAGGTTTAGAAACTACCTTCGCCCAGGCGCCTGGCGTGAGGAAGATCTCCCAGGGTCGGGTATTCATTACGACCTTGGATCTCATCTAATTGATCAGAGTATCGAACTTTTCGGCTTACCAAATGCTGTATTTGCAGACTTACGGAAGCAAAGGGAAAACGCTCAGGCGGTTGATGATTTTGAGATACTCTTGTATTATCCAAGTTTAAAAGTTTCCCTAAAGGGACAAATGCTAGCCAAAGAACCAACGCCAAGATACAGTGTTTTTGGGCAGCTCGGTACGTTTATTAAATACGCTGGGGATAACCAAGAAGCTATGTTACGTCAAGGGGCTTTCCCTTGTGATAAAGGAGACTGGGGCAAAGAAGAAGAGGGGAGCTTTGGCGTTTTAAATTATCAAAAAAACGGTCAGGACCTCAAGGAACATATCGCGAGCCCAAATGGTGCCATGCCTTTGTTTTATGAAAATATCAAAGAAGTTCTGTGGTATGCTAAACCCTTACTAGTCCAGCCCGAGCGTGCTAGAGACGTGGTGCGCATTTTGGAGCTTTGTGAGCTTTCAGCGGAGCAAAAGAAAGTCGTTTCTTTAGAAGCTGAGTTAATAAGCGGACAATAACATGCAATACGATGCGATAATAATTGGTGGTGGAGCATGTGGATTGATGTGCTCGAGCCAAGCTGGACTCCTTGGAAAAAACACACTGTTAATCGAGGGGAATAGCCGGCTTGGTGCTAAAATACTTATTTCCGGAGGGGGTAGGTGTAATTTTACCAACCTGCACACCGGTGAAAACAACTTTGTGGGTGAGGACCCAAGCTTTGTTAGCCACGCTTTAGTACGCTGGAAGGTGGAAGATACAGTGGATTTCTTTGAGGCTGGTGGTATTTATGGGCAGGAGAAAACCCTAGGACAACTGTTTCCAAAAAAAGCAAAGGCTAAAGACGTGGTCGCCGTATTTGAGGAGCTATTGAAAAAAACCGGGCAGAATTATTTGCTGAATACTAAAGCCATAGATATACTCAAGCAAGGAGATTTATATACTGTGCTAGTAGAAAGTGATGGACGCGAATCAAGCTTTACTGCGCCCAAGGTAGTTCTAGCAACCGGTGGACTGCCGATTGCTAAACTAGGAGCAAGTGATTTCTCATTGCGTATGGCCCGCTTATTCGGTCACAGTATTGTTCCCACTGCCCCTGCACTGGTTCCGCTGACCATTACCGGTAACCGCTCGGAGTGGTATACAATGCTTTCAGGAATATCTCACTATTGCAAGGTCTCCAACAAGAGAATTGCTTTTCGGGAGAATATATTATTTACACACTGGGGCTTGAGCGGACCTGCGATATTACAAATCTCCACCTACTGGAGACCGGGCGAAGAAATAGTTCTAGATCTTTTACCCGATTCAAACTTTAATGAATTAATCGCCATGGAAAGGGAGAATGGTGGCAGGCAAACTGTGGCACAGCTATTAAAGCCGTTTTTCTCTAAAAAGCT
>DXEZ01000096.1 GCA_019114715.1 Candidatus Sphingobacterium stercoripullorum
CAACAGTCTCTAGGATAAACTCCTTTACTTTGCTCAGGCTTATATCGCGCCGCTCAATTTTTATGTGGATCTCATGTATGAACTGATTCCTTACCCTACTCACCAGTGGCGGCTCAGGGCCGAGCACTCTACTTGCAAGCTGCCCTCGCAAGAGGTTAGCTAGTAGATGCGCCCCTTGGTGCGAAAGGTTCCTATCGTTATGGCGAACAATAATTCTTATCAGCCTGTAAAATGGCGGGTAAAAGAAGTTCTTCCTTTCGGTTATTTCATGATGAAACATATCTCCATAATCTAAGGTGGAGACCTGTTTTAAAATTCTATGTTTGGGCGTCGCCGTTTGGATATAAACTTTCCCGGGGATATCTCTCCTTCCCGCTCTTCCCGCCACTTGGGAGAACAACGAAAAAGCCCTTTCGTAAGACCTGAAGTCTGGAAAGTTGATTATCGCATCAGCATTGATGATTCCAATCACACTAACGTTCCCAAAATCTAGCCCCTTGGCCACCATCTGCGTACCTATCAGCACGTCCAGTAACCCGCTATCAAAATCTGAAATGATATTTTCAAATCCATGCTTACCTTTCGCAGAGTCTATATCCAGGCGCCCAATGCGCAGCTCTGGCATCAGCAGCTCCAGCTCTTCTTCTATGCGCTCCGTCCCCACCCCTTTACTAAGCATCGAGGGTGTCCCGCAAGCTACACAAACGCCAGAAGGCTCTTCCGTATAGCCGCAATAATGGCAATGCATCAATGCGGTAGACTTGTGGTAGGTCAAGCTCACATCGCAATTGGTACAGCGCACAACATGTCCGCAGGTTCCACATTGAGAGATGGTGGTATGACCCCGGCGGTTTTGAAATAGGATAACCTGTTGTTTTTGCTTAACTGCCCCCTCTATAGCATCCAGTAGAGGCTTACTGAAGTAAGAAATAACCTCCCCTTTTTTACCGTGCTTCTGCATATCAATGATATGCAGTTCGGGGAGCTTCGACTTACCGTAGCGGACGTTCATTTCCACCAGTCCATATTTCCCAGCTTTAGCATTGTAGTAGCTTTCAATGGATGGCGTAGCGGAGCCCAGCAAGACCTTCGCCCCATAAAGGTGCGCTAAATAAATAGCGGCATCTCTACCGTGATACCTTGGGGAGGGCTCGAACTGCTTGTAGGTAGTTTCATGCTCCTCATCAACGACCACCAGCTTTAAATCCTTAAAAGGTAAAAACACCGCCGAGCGTGCGCCGATAACTACGCGCACCTCTCCTGCGAGCACCTTATTCCAGACTTCCATGCGCTCTTGATCGTTAAACTTGGAGTGGTAAACGGCAAGGTCGTTACCAAAATATTTTTTCAGCCGCTGGGTGAGCTGCGTTGTTAGTGCAATCTCAGGCAATAAAAACAAGGCTACGCCACCATTTTCCAGGTGACTTTCAATCAGCCGGATATATACCTGGGTCTTTCCTGAAGCGGTAATTCCGTGCAGGAGCACCACATCTTTCTCAGTAAAGTGATCTTGAACTTCTTTAAAGGCTGTAGCTTGCGATTCGGTGAGCTCAAAGGTCTCAAACTCATCCACATCGAACTTGCCAAGCCTGGAAACCTCCTCCTCGCGAGCTACAAAGATTCCCTTTTCCACCAGCGACTTGATGCTAGAGGCTGCTGCTCCACTCGCCTGGACAAGCTCAGTACGCGAGATGGTCTCTTTTGTTCGGCTCATCTGGATATAAGTCATCAGCGCATCTTGCTGCTTAGGCGCCCGGTTTAGCGAGTCCAGCGCTTCAGCCAGCTTCGCCTGGTCGCCCACCAGCTCCTCACTTAAGGAGATCAACGTTTGCATTTTCGGTTTATAGCGTTCTTTAACCTCCTCGGAGATCAGTATATAACCTTCGTTAAATAAAGACTTTAAAATTGGGAATACGTTTTTTTGATCCAGCAGCTTCACCACATCGCTAATCTTCAGCTCACCCGCAACGTCTAAAGCCTCCATTATCATAAACGCTTTATCGGAAAGACCGCTTCTATCTACCTCTTCCTGCTTTTTTGCGGTGATCTTGGTTTCACTAGCGAGCTTTAATGCTGCAGGCAAAGCCGCTTGCATCACCTCACCCAGGTAGCACATGTAGTAATCGGATATCCAGCGCCAGAAAGCCACTTGATTGGGCAAGACCACGGGCTGCTCATCCACCACATCGAGGATGTATTTCGCCTCGTAGCGCTCGGGAGCTTTCTCAGTCAACTTATCAATAATACCAGCATAGAGCCTCGTCTTACCAAACTGCACAATAACGCGAACACCTGGCTTGACTTTATCGTTCCATAACTTGGGAACTCTATAGGTATAGGTTTTTGGAATAAAAAGTGGAAGGATCACTTCCACAAATAAAGTGTCTGAATCTATAGACTCAAATGGAATTGTTGACATAACACAAATGTAACATTTTCCCAGCTAAGTTTGTAACAAGCTTAGCGCAATCAGAGTCTGGCAGTTACCACAGGTAGCTTTAAGACTTATGTTTGATAGCCGCCCAAAATAGAGCGATCCACCCTATAATAAAAAACAAGCCTCCAAGCGGCGTAATGGGCCCAAGGATCCCTACATTTTCTATTCCCAATAGCTCCCTTGTGCTTAGCAGGTACAAGGAACCCGAGAAAAAGACAATTCCCGTGATAAAAGCAATGAAAGCTACACGAATGGAGGGCGTCTTCGCCCTAGAAAAGGTAGATAGGAATAACATAGCTAATGTATGGTAAAAATGGTATTGATTGGCCGTCTTCCAAGTACCTATCTGATAGTCGCTAACTTTCCCCTCTAAACCATGAGCGCCAAAGGCTCCTAATATTACTGCCAATAGACCAAAAAGAGCGGCGACTAAGATAATTTGCTTATTCATTTCAATATCTTATGACAAGTCTTTTAATGTATAATTTTCATAAATGTATTAATAATCCTTGAATTCCTCAGTAAATATCTCCCAAATTCCATAAATATCTTGTAAATTCAACCCTTTAAACCCGAGGGAATAAATGAGAAACACAATAATATTTTCAATTGTATTACTTTTTGCAGTGCTTATTGCGGGGGTATATTATTTTTCCAATTTAGATGCCGAAGAAAAGTTAACTAACAAACCGCTCACCCATATTCCCTCCGATACATTTCTAATTTCCACATTCATCAACGAGGAGACTACCGATAGGATATTCAAAGATTACGAAATCTTTGAGGCGCTCCTGGGACGTGAGCAGACTGCCTTCCTGGGTGATATTAAAAATCAGATCCTTAGAAATGGACAGTGGGCCCCTTACTTCCAAGAGTCCGAAATATTCCTTTCCTTGCACCCGGATAGTGCATCCGAGAACATGAGCATGCTTATTACTGCATCCTCCAAATCCTCGATTGCTAAAGTCAAGTGGAATGAGCTTCTGAAATTTCCAAACACGGCCTATAGCATAGACTCTATCGATACGCTGAACCAAAACTTCATCACCATTAGCGATTCCAGCAGTAGAAATACGCTACTTGCCGCTTATCAAGGTGATGTGCTCTTTGCTTCCCCCTCGGTAGAGCTGCTTGCAAAAGCACTGCAGGAGAATCAGCAGAAGCTCTCCAAAGAGCAAATAGAGTTCTACAGCCAGCACGATAACCGCAACTCACCGCTAAGCGTTTATATAGACCATAAAAATCTGGATGAGCTGCTAAAGAAAGTATTTAAGAAAAAAGGCACTATTATAGACCCTCTTTTAAAAGGCATATCGGGATGGAGCGCTTGGAACATGAGCTTTAAAAACGATGCCCTTATATTAACCGGTGAGAGCACCACTTCCCACCAGTCCTACATCTCGCTTTTCACTACGCAAACAAAGACGCCGCAGCGCCTATACAGTTTATTTCCTTCCAATACCGCCGTATTTGTTGAGGCGGCACTTAGCGATAAATCCATCTTCCAGAATAACTGGTGGAAGATGCTTGCTAAGCGCCAGGACTACGACACTTACGAGCAGCAAATTGGCCTCCTAGAAAAAGAGCATGATCTGGACCTACTAGACGATTTCAACCATGCTTTTGGAAACCACATGGCTCTCATCAAGCAAGCCAACGGCGTGGAGCTGGCCTTCCTATCCATTCGCGATAGTAACGCTTTTTTAAGGGAGATTGGCAAAGTAGCCTCCGAAGTTGAAGAGGGTAAAATATCTCGCCTGGACCACTCCCACTTGCTATACATCCTTTATGGAGATTTCTTTAAAAACTTCAGTCGCCCTTACTATGCCCAGATAGACGATGTGCTGGTTTTTGCGAATAACCTAACTTCACTACGACAGTACTTAAGACAGCTGGATAGTAAGCAGCTACTAATTGGAGACGTAGGCTTTCAAAATATGCAGAGCATCCAAGGGAACGATGCATCGCTTACTTTTTTCAGGCATACCAAAAATGTGGAGACTCTCCAAAATAGGAACCTTAGGGAACCTTTTTTAAGTGTCTATAGGAACACTGATAATTACGGCTACCAGGATTTCTACTCTTGGTCCTTCCAGCTTTCAGGAAGTAGTGCCAATAAAGGGTTTGTTTCGAACCTCTACGGAGTACATAAAAGCCAAGAAGCACTGGGGAGCGAGGCTGAGTGGAAATATAAATTCAACAACCGTCCCATCACCAGGCCCTACATCATGGAGCATTCGGATACCAGCCAGTTTATCATCATGCAAGAGCAGGATCATACCGTTCACGGCATTGCTCCTAGCGGTGATAAATTATGGTCTGCCGTATTCTACGGGCGTATCGTTGGAGACTTCATCCAGCTACCCGATCGCAGCATAGCGGCAGTAACGCATCAAGGGCAGCTCTATTTATTTTCACCAAATGGAAAGGGGCTCCCTGGCTATTCCCTAGCCATGCGCGCAAGGCCTTCTAGTGGCCCCGTGTATTACCAGGAGGGCTCTACCGAAGCCTTACTTGTTCCTGCAGGGAAAAACATCCTGGCTTACGATCTTCAAGGCAATGCTATAGACTTATTTAAAGATATAAACCTTGCCAGCGCCATCGTAGGTCCCTTATGGGTCGATGGCGGTTCTATAATTTTGGGAACAGAGAATGGAACGGTTTACACCATCGATAAACAGGGGAATGCTTCATCTACAGAAAACCCAAGAAAGGTACTCTTCAAGCATCCCTATGAAAAGTACAATGATAGCGAGGGCACCAGCCTAGTGAACATAGACACCACGGGACAAATTTACCAGTACCAAGCAGGCCGCGTGACTGAACTAGCGAAAATCACGAAAAACTCGGCAGACTTCCTGCCCCACTTTCTGCCCGACAGGAAGGTAGTTGTACTCGATGGCCAAGACATGCAGCTCTATGGCATTCGGGAGGAGGAGCCCCTTCGCACACAACATTTTGCTAAAACCTTACCCAATAAACCGGAAATATACTTCCAACCCAGGGGTGAATATAAAATTGGATTTACATCTAGCGACAGGTTGATTTACCTGCTAAATGACAACGGCAGTATGGTAGATGGGTTCCCAATCGAGGGGATGCCTCTGTTTTACTACGGAAGGATAGATTACAACAGCTCCACCTACCTCTTATGCTTCAGGTTAAATCACACCCTATATGCTTTTAAACACAATGAAAAATAGCTGAAAGACTAATTAACAAGGAATAAGGGGCTTGAAATTTCTATTTTTCAAATTATTTGTAGTAGGTTTGCAGTCTGAAAAAATGCTATGCTGACAGGAGAACAACACTTAGCGAAATTAGATACGCCACAAAAAGTGGTGATCACCATGCACCATAAACCCGATGGCGATGCTATGGGCTCTTCTTTAGGCCTATACCACTTTCTACAAGCCAAAGGACACCAGGTACATGTAATTGCGCCTTCGGACTACCCCGATTTTTTACACTGGCTACCTGGCAACGATCAGGTCATAGAATACACCAGTAATAGACGGGAATCCCGCGCACTTTTAAGCCAGGCAGATATTATCTTTTGCCTAGACTTCAGCGCACTTTCGCGCCTGATGGAAATGAAAGATGTCGTGGCGAGTTCTCCAGCACAGAAATGGGTCATAGACCACCACTTGAGCCCAGAATCATTCGCCGATTTGATGTACTGGGATTCCAGTGCTGCTGCTACTGCGCAGCTGATCTATACGTTTATCACCTCGGTGCTAGGCGAAAAGGACAGCATCACCGAAGAAATTGCAACTTCCCTGTACACCGGAATAATGACCGATACAGGATCGTTTCGGTTCAGGTCCACCACCTCTGAGGTGCATAAAATTGTCGCTCAGCTTATTGACTGCGGTGCTAGAAATTGGCAGATACATGAAAATGTATTCAACACCAACTCTGAAAAAAGGCTCAAGTTCCTAGGCTTTTGCCTGAGTGAACGTCTAGTGGTTTTACCGGAATACAACACCGCCTATATATCGCTATCCAGAGAAGACCTCATAAAATTTCAAATCACAACGGGAGATACAGAAGGCCTAGTAAACTACGCTTTATCTATTAAAGGTATACGTCTAGCGGCCCTGATAGTAGATAGAACCGAGCTCATTAAACTATCGTTACGCTCATTAGGGGAAATTCCATGCAATGAGATTTGCAGTAAATATTTTAGTGGAGGTGGCCATTTAAACGCTTCAGGAGGAAGCTCGCTAGAACCTTTAGAGAAGGTCATCGAGCGCTTTAAATCTATACTTCCCGAGTATAAAGAATTATTAATTAAGCAATAAATTTTAGATAAATATACACAACATGATGAGATCATTCGTTTTATTTTTAGCTGCTGCGGGCTTAGCCCTAACGACAGCTTGCCAAAACTTTGAGAAAGGACCTGGAGGTCTAGAATACAAAATTGTCAAAGATGCGGGTAATGAAAAAGCAGTAGAAGGAGATTTCTTAGCAGTAGACCTAACGGTTACTACAGATAGAGACTCCCTGCTATCGAGCACCTACGACTTAAACTTACCACAAATTGTAAATATAGCTCCCGACACGATCCCTGGGATTTACCCTGGAGATTACAACTCCATGTTTAAATACTTAGGAGAGGGCGATAGCGCAGTATTTCATTTAGATATGGACACTTTAGCTGCACAAACAGGTCAGCCGAAGCTTGAGTTTGTTGATAAGCACATGACTTTTACAGTAAATGTTCGTAAGCACTTTAAAAAGGGTGACTTAACAGACTCGGTATTCTTTGCGCAAATCGACGACTACTACAAAGAAATCTTAGAGGGGCTTAAAGACAAAGAAGAAAGCAATCTGAACGATTACATCGCAAAAAATAAATTAGAGCCTCAAAAAACAGCTTCTGGACTACAATATGTAATTGAAGAAGAAGGAAACGGTGAGCTACCTCAAGAAGGAGATACGGTTGTGGTTAACTACGTAGGTAGATTAATGAACGGCAAAGTATTCGACACGAACGACGAAGACTTAGCGAAAAAGGAAAATGTGCACAACCCTATGAGACCTTACGAGCCGATTCGCTTCCGCATTGGTCACGACCCAGTTATTCAAGGGTGGACTGAAGGTCTTAAGTTAGTTTCTAAAGGTGGAAAAGCACGTTTAATCGTACCTTCAGAATTGGGCTACGGTGAGCGTGGTGGTGGCATCATTCCTCCATATGCACCTTTAGTATTCCAGGTGGAATTATTAGAAATTATCCCTAGCCAAGACGAGGCTGAGGAGATTACCGAG
>DXEZ01000097.1 GCA_019114715.1 Candidatus Sphingobacterium stercoripullorum
GTTTTATGCCCCTTTTTTCATTCAATTATCCTTCATGTGCATTTTGTGTGCATTCCAATAACAAGTAAAAGCATAAGCGTTTGATTTGTAAGTTATTGTGCTTTATTGTTGTAGCCCCGCTAGGAATCGAACCTAGATCAAAAGTTTAGGAAACTTCTATTCTATCCGTTGAACTACAGGGCCAGAAATTAACGATACAAATTTAACATAAGTTTATTTTATAATGCTTATTATGTCAATAATAAATGATTATAAGGTTGGCGCCCCCATATAGATTTCCTTTATAGGGCATTGAGAATAACAATGAGGATTTCAGGATTATTAATCGTAAATTTGTACTAGTAAATAAAAGAAATAAATTAATATAATATGAGTTTTACAGGTAAAAAATTTCCAAGCATTGCAGTTGATGCAATTGATTATTTAGGAGAAGATTTAAGTATTAACATTTTTGAGAAAGCTACCAAAGAAGGTAAGAAAGTGTTGTTGTTTTGGTACCCGAAAGATTTTACTTTTGTTTGTCCAACAGAACTTCATGCTTTCCAAGAAGCTTTACCAGAGTTTGAAAAAAGAAACACCGTAGTAGTTGGTGCATCATGTGATACCAATGAAGTTCACTTTGCATGGTTAAATGTTTCTAAAGATGACGGTGGTATAGAAGGAGTAACTTACCCTATTTTAGCCGATACCAATAGAAACCTTTCTAGTGTTTTAGGTATCTTAGATTTAGAGGAGGTTGAGGATGAGCAGTATGGTACTTTAGCTAAAGGTTCTGCAGTAAGCTACCGTGCAACTTACCTAATTGATGAAGACGGAAAAGTTTTCCATGAGTCTGTTAACGATATGCCTTTAGGTAGGAACGTACAGGAATATATTCGTTTAATTGATGCGTATACCCACGTTCAAAAGCATGGCGAAGTATGTCCTGCAAACTGGGAAGAAGGTAAAGAGGCTATGGAAGCAAACCGCAAGGGTGTAGCTGAATACTTATCTAAAAACTAATTGTTAAGGTTTTAAGGGCAGCACTAGCTGCCCTATATATTCTTTAATGTTTTAATATAAATAGGAAATATGTTTCAAGAATTAGATCAAGATAATTTACAAGAGTTAGTAGCAAGCAACGATACTGTAATGGTCCAGTTTTCAGCTACTTGGTGTGGAAACTGTAGGATCATGAAGCCTAGGTTTAAAAAATTAGCTTCTGAAAATCCTAATGTTTCTTTTTTTGTTGTTGATGCGGAGAAATATCCAGAATCAAGAAAATTAGCTAAGGTGGATAATCTTCCAACTTTCGCTGCTTTTAAAGCTGGAGAGCTCGTGAATCAAGTGCAAACAAATAAAATGGATGGATTAATAGAATTACTCAATGAAATTACCAATAATTAGACATTTAGTAGACTTCATAGAACAGAATGATGAAGATTTCGTTCTAGAAGCAATAGAAACCTTAGAGTCTATAACTGAGGTGTCTTCTCTAACCGATCAAGAGCTTGATGTGATAGGAGAGTTGATTTCCAACCTTTATGGAGCAATTGAGGTAGGTAAATTAGTTAGAGAGGGAGAAAGTAAAAAAGATGCGTTGAATAATTTTATGCAGCGTGTTTTAGGCTCTATTGATAAGTCGTAGTAACTCGCTGATATGCAGTGATGTGTAAATCTTCCTGTGTAAAAAACCTCTTTTGTTGAAAAGTACTGCAATTTTCCCCTAGGCATCTTCATGAGAATAATTTAACTTTAAAATGTGTTTGATTTAGTACCAAGAATATAAAATAATTGTGCTTAATCAAGGGGAATATATATGAGCTGATTACAGCTTGATACACAAAAAAGATTTTTAATTGTTGTGAATAAAAGGAGCTTTCTCAAGCTCCTTTTATTATTTGATAGGACATGGGATGCATAGCCCAATTTCAACACTTACTCCGGGTCACCTCGTTATACCGTTATTCTTTCGCAACTTTTTACCATCAATTTTAATCCTGCTATTATTAAGGTAAGGGTTAACATTTGCAAAAAAATGCAATTAATCTTTATATTTGAAAATGCTTCGAATCATTCAAAATCTTATTATCCTATTGGCTTTGGGATGCTATCCATGGATGGGCTATTCTCAAGCTGAATTTTCTTCTTGGAGTTCTTCAGAGATCCAGCATCGCTTAGAAAAACTTCAAGTTCTAGGGTCGGTATTGTACTTTGCTGCGCATCCAGACGATGAAAACACGGCTTTAATTGCCTGGTTAGCGCAAGAGCAGAAATATAAAACTGCTTATTTGTCATTAACAAGAGGTGATGGAGGGCAAAATTTAATTGGTAAAGAAATTGGCGTAGACCTAGGCTTGATTCGTACCCACGAGCTGCTTGCAGCACGTGCAAGGGATCAAGGGGAGCAGTATTTTAGTTCTGCATTGGATTTTGGATTCTCTAAAACACCGGAGGAGACATTTGAATTTTGGGAAAAAGAAGAGGTTCTTAAAGAGGCCGTAGGGCTTATCCGTAAAATTAAACCCGATGTTATCATCACTCGTTTCCCTCCCGATAGTAGAGGAGGGCATGGTCACCACCAAGCCTCCGCAATGTTAGCACGTGAAGCGTTTGATGTTGCTCAAGATCCAGCTGCATACCCCGAGCAGGTGGAAAAGTGGGGGACTTGGAAGCCCAAACGCCTTCTATGGAATACCTATAACTTTGGTCGAGGTGATTATACTTCCCCCGATCAAATTCAAGTTGATATCAGCCAGTACAACTCTTTATTAGGACACAACTATGCGGAGGCAGCCGCTATTAGTCGCTCTCAGCATAAAAGTCAAGGGTTTGGTGATGCCCCAAGAAGGGGGCAGTATACCGAGTACTTTGAGTTAATAGCTGGAGAAGATACCGATGAAGGTCTTTTTAAGGGAGTGGATACTTCGTGGGAAAGGGTTGAAAACGGAAAAGCGATCAAGCAGCTCTTAAGTGAAATTATTCAGAAGTTCGATCCCAATAGACCACAAGCTTCATTGCCTTTATTGTTAAGCTTGAAAAGTGAAATGTCTCAATTGGAAGATTCTTTTTGGGTGGATCAAAAACTCCATGATCTTGATGAGGTTATTTTAGCCTGCTCTGGTTTGTATATGGATTTCAGGAGCGATAAAGATCAATATGTGCAAGGTGCCCAGATAGTTGGAGAATTGGTCTTAGAGGCACGGAAAAATGACGTGGAGGTGGAATTGGTATCCATCAATCAGCAGGACCAAAATAAACGGATTACTGCGAATCAACCTATCTCGGTCAAGCATAACCTAAAAGCTAGTCACATCAGTCA
>DXEZ01000098.1 GCA_019114715.1 Candidatus Sphingobacterium stercoripullorum
GAATCCCTTCCTTTGCATATAGAAACACCTAAAGAATCTATATGAAACTTGTTTATTACATATTATTAAGTTGCTTATTCCTTCAAGTTCCTACAGCAGTATGGGCGCAGGTAGATATTAAAGGAGAAGTAGTAGATTCCTTAACTCGGCAGAAGTTAACGGGCGTTACCGTGCAGCTTAAAAACAAGGGTGATTCGACGTTAAAAAGCGCATCGAGTAACAACCTAGGTAAGTTTAACTTTAAAGACATCGATACAGGAAAATATTCCTTAGAAACTTTTTATTTAGGTTATAAAACCCAATACCAAGCTATACATCATACGGCGCAATCCAAAGATATTCTTTTAGAACTCACCCCCTCACCAATTGAACTGGACGAGGTGGTAGTATCAAGGTCAAAAATGGTCAACATCAAGGGAGACACCCTAGAGTATGACGCTTCCGCCTTTAAAACGCCGGAATATGCCGATGCCGATGAGCTCATTGCACAGATTCCAGGGGTAGAATTGGATGAAGATGGAAATGTTAAAGCCCAAGGGGAACAAGTCAAGAAGGTTATAGTTGATGGCAAAGAGTTTTTTAGTACCGATCCTAAAGTAGCTTTAAAGACCTTACCTGCAGATATAGTAGATAAAATTCAAATTATAGACGACAAGTCCGAGCAAGCCAAATTCAGTGGATTTGATGACGGGGAGCGAGATAAGGTGATTAATATCGTCACCAAACCCGATCGCCGGCACGGATACTTTGGCCGCGCTTTTGCAGGAAAAGGAGATGGCAACAAATACAATAGTGGCGCACAGGTCAATGCATTTAATGGTAGTAAGCGCTTTTCCTTCAACCTGATGGCCAATAACATCAATGAAACGGACATCCATGAAAGTGGCCGAGGTAGAGGGCGAAGAGGAAACAGTAATGTAGGTCGAGGGCTATCCGACACTTATTCCTTTGCTGGAAACTTCAACAATTCATACTTGGATGAGAAAATGGACGTTAGTGCAGATTATAAATTTCGAAACTCGCAAACCGATGTTAACGTTCTCTCTGATCAAGAGTTTTTAATTGGTACACGAGCAAACCAATTTACACATTCTAGCAGGCTATCGGATAACAGTCAAAATCAACATAATTTCAATTCCCGAGTTCGCTGGGATGTGGATTCTAGTAATCGAATAGATTTCAATGCCAACTTCGCTTACAACAAAAATGGAAGCTTCAATATCAACTCTAGCAACACCAATCTAGAGCAGACAGACCCAATAAACTCGAGCGAACGTTCTAACGAGAGCAACTCCTCTAATTTCAATTTTGGAGGAAACTTGACTCTCATGCACAGGTTTAATAAGCCAGGCCGTACGATCAGTCTGAATGTTACAGGAAACAAAAACTCCAATGAAAACGAAGGGTTGAACCTGGCCGTAACGGAATATTATCTTGACGCCGTCCTAGACCGCATAGACACCAACAACAATAGGAGCTTTGCCGAGGGCTACGGTTCTGGGTTTAATAGCTCCATCAATTACACGGAAAAAGTATTCGAAAACAGTCAGCTCCAAGCAAGCTACAGTTTTAGAAATACAAATTCTTATTCCAACAGGGAGGCTTTTGAATATTTAGCCGAATCTGGAGAACTTGGTGAGCTTAGAGACCGTTTATCCAATGAGTTTAGGAACGACTATAACTACCACAGCGCTGGAATCTCGTATAATTACAATAAGAAGGAAACGTTCCGATTCCAAGTAGGTGTCAATTACGAACACGGCATAAGAAATAACCATAGAACCGTGCCGATAGATATGAAAACAAATGCTAGTTTCGGGTCATTTCTGCCCAAGTTAGGTGCAACATATTTCTTTCAACCTACAAAAAGCTTAGAAATCAATTACAATACGGCAACAAACACTCCGTCTATCAACCAGTTGCAGGACTTCATAAACAATGAAAACGAGTTATTTATCGTCAACGGGAATCCCAACTTAGAGCAAGAATATAGCCACCGGTTCCGCTTGCAATATAGAGATATCAATAGAGAGTCTGGTCGTAGCTTTACTAGTAACATAAACTACGATTTTGTTAACAACAAGATTGTCAATTCGGTGCTAATGACGGACACCATTATGCCACTATTTGACGACGTTATCCTAGGTGCTGGAGGGCAGTACCAAGTACCAGTAAACATCAATGGCGTGTATACATCTCGCTGGAACAACAACTACGGAGTACCCATTAAAGCTATAAAGGCCAATCTTAATGTCAGCGCAAATTTATCGATGAATAGAAGCTATGCGATTATCAACGATGAGACCATAAAAAGTATGAGATACGGTATCAACAACTCCCTTGGTCTTCGGACAAATTTCAGTAGGCAATATATTTTTGGTGCGAACTACAGGATGAATGCTCAATTTACGAACAACCCTTCTTCCATGAACCCGAAATACACCATTGTCAATCATTTTATAACGGCAAACTCTTACCTAGAGCTTATCAAAGGGCTGACTCTTTCAACGGATATGAGTTATTTTTACAACGGAGGTATAAACGATCAAGAAGGTATATCTACTACCCTACTCAATGCAACTCTAGGGTACAGACTGTTTAAAAATAGAAGTGCAGAAATAGCTATTAAAGGTTTTGACCTATTGAACAACTCTCAAAACATCCAAAGGAGCGTTAGCGAGTATTCTACCACCAACAGCACATCAAATACACTAAACAGATACTTCCTACTTAGCTTCACTTATGATTTACGGAAGTTTGGAGGGCAAACAGTGCGCTCGGATGGCGGTGGAAGGGGAGGAAGAGGTCCTATGCGTGGTGGAAGAGGCAGATTTTAAGCAAAGCACTCAAAAAATAATAGTTTAACGCACTGAACAAATTTTACGTCAGGAATCTCTCTTATTATTTTTCTACAAACATTCAGCTAGGCAGGTGAAGTTTCAATTTCCTTTTAACTGTCTTCCTTGATAGTGTAAAATGAATTGCCGCTTTGATCCACACTTGTAAAGTGCTAAGCGAGTCACTTATAGCACTCTTCACTATCACCCAGTGAAAAACCCAAATTTCCTATTACTTATTCCTTACGTTATTCTAAGAACGTTTTTGATCTGCAAGCTATATCCATCACAATTGTCCACTATATTAAACAAAATAGCTAATTTGGAACAATATTACGGACATTCCGTCTTATTTAGACTTCACAAACCTAATCAATAATAATATCGTGTTTAGTTAAAAGCCCTCGAATGTTTTCTTTTGAAAACTTAGCTTTTTTAATTCTATTTTCTTCAGGATCTATAGAAAAATTATGGGCAGTACGGAAATCAACTTTTTCTAAAACAGTCCTGTTAAATACCGATTGCCGGAGATCACAATTTCCGAATGTAGCCCCCGTTAAATTGGCTTCAGAGAAATCAGCATCCTCTATTATTGAATCTTCGAATTTTGTACTTTTAATATTCATTCCATAAAAGGACGAATGTTTAATCTGGCACCTATCAAAAGAAAAAGAGAGCCCCATTTCATTGCATGCTTCAAATTGAACACCTAATAATTTACAGTCTTTGAACTCAACATTCCACAGTCTAGTACCCGTTAATTTGACTAAACTGAAGTTACAAGCATTAAAAACACAATCTAAAAAGCTAAAACCTAAAAAGTCTTTACCCGTAAAGTCAATACCATTAAAAACACAGTTTTCATATTCTCCTGGTGCCAGCGATTCATTTTTTGTAAAGGTCTCGTCTTCTACATACACATCATTCATACGTAAGCTTTTTATATCAAATTAATAGATTCAGTTTTCATAAATATTTTATTTGTCATTAGGGCAATATGCAAAATGTTTTAATGATAACATGGAATGGTAATAGCAAAAATTTTAAAGCATTTGAACGACGTCAAAAAATTATTCCTCCCTAACATGTACTAACCTTAAAAAAGCAAAAACTTTTGATTAAAGTTTATTCAATAATCCAACATCCAAAAATTACGCTCCCAAAACAGCATTAGGTAAACAAAAGAATTCATTTACTGTTGCCAGAACGCCGGCCTCATCATTTCTATTTCTACTCTAGGGATACCTATTTCATCTGCAACATTCCTCCAATGGCTAACACTTGAAAGGACTTCTGAAATGATAGATTCCATTTCAGCGTCCGTCAACCTGAAGTATGCACCAACTTGCTTCGCTAATCTAAGGTCCAAGGCGCCATCAGCTTCATCTATATTTAAAGACAAGTGACTCTTATCTATTGATGGATTCAAATCGTATGCTGGAGACAGCTCCCAGCCTCTTGGAGTCAAAACGAACCCATGGTTCCGAAGGTGATCATCAGTATTTGAAATTGCAATATTGAATACAATCCGTCGCCAAAGCTGTCTCAATTCTGCATCAACATTAGAACCGTTAGCTGATAAGAACTCAACAATATCCAAATAACTCGCAGTTTTATCCCTTAAAATATTTTCATTATATCCAGTCATAGTCATAGCTGAAGAAAAATGAATTCTAATGTGCCCTTCTCGATCAAATCGTTTGGTGAAAAAGGTATGATAGGGACCGTGAATTTTTTCCAATTTACATGGAGCCATTTTAATTCCAGAATTAACAGCTAATTTATAGGCTAAATACTCCCAAGCACCCTTATCCACCGTGTCGTTTTTTAAAGGGAATTTTGCAATCCATAAATTCTCGCTTCGATCTAAAACATTTGCCTTAGGACGAGCACCACCTAAAGAAGAGCCTGGGGCAATCAAAACATTCAACCATGCCTTGTTAAAATCCCTCTCCTTATCTTCTAACAATTTTGCAGCAAATTGCAACTCTCGAATTTTTGACCATGGGGTGTTGGTTTATTATGATCGTCATCTAAAAACACCCCATCTGGTTCTTCTTTAAAGCGAAGCCCTCCCATCCTTGTTCGATCATAAACACCTAACAGGTAATCTACCTCATAAAGTTTATTTGGTTTTCTACCTTCCTCACGTGCTTCTTGAGCTTCCCTTCGTTTCATCAATGTACGACCCCATGTATCTGGCATACTATCTAAAAAAACTCCGAAGTTCTCATCAACCCCCGCAAATTGAGGACCAGAGAAAAATTGAATACCAGGGTCGAGCAAACACGGTTCTTGTGAGTTTATCCAAGACGGATCATACTCAAAGTTAAACGCCTTTTTTCCTTTGGCTTGATGAGCAACCAGTTTCCCTATTAACAAAGGCTGATCCATTCCTTTCCAATCTCCGTAAACGAATATAATGGTCTTATCTTTCTCCAATTTCTATAACAACTCTAAATCACGCAGTTTCTGACCTAATACATCATCTGCACCTAATTTTAAAATATCTTCTGTTAGCCCATAAGTTCGTAACACATTAAAATAAGATCCTAGTGCAACAGAAGGATCTCCTTTCTCAATAGAGGTCAATGTTGTGCGACTTATTCCAGCACGCTCGGAGACTTGTTGCATAGTTAGCTTCCTCCGTTTTCTAGCTAACTTCAATTGCTCACCCATGGTCTCCAAAAAACGTTGATGCCTTGGCAATATCACTGGAGTTCTACTTCTCATAATGTTCATTGTATAATACAAATATATAGATTTTGACATAAATAATGAACAAATAGCCTTTTTATAAAAACACTTTGTTAAAATATTTGCGTTAGCCTATTCAGAAGCATTCTACAGTCTCGATATAAACTGAGGCCTCATCTTTTATTACTACACCAGCTACTCTTACAAGAAATTAAAGCAAGTAAATAGACTTATATTAATAAAGATTTCTTTATTTGTCTCTAGCTTGTTATATTTACTAGCATGAACAAAGACGAGGAAATACCAAAGTTATACTACTCCATGGGAGAGGTTGCCGAAATGTTTGGTGTGAACCAATCTCAAATACGTTTTTACGAAAAGGAATTTGAAATATTAAAGCCTAAAAAAAACAGAAAGGGAAATCGTCTTTTTCGAAATGAGGATGTCGAGAACCTAAAAATTATATTCAACCTCGTAAAAGACAAGGGGTATACATTGCAAGGGGCAAAAGATTACCTCAAAAACAACCATAAGGAAGCGCAAGAGCGTTTAAAGATAATTGAATCTTTAGAAAATATGCGGAGTTTTTTATTAGAAGTAAAAAAAAGCCTATAGCTAACCTTCCCATTAATTAGCTCCATGAACGGGCATTAATTAATGAATGAAATTTAATGCAATAAGAGACCATACCCAAACTAATGCGTAATATATCATGCATTACATCTAGTTTGGCATTGAACTTTCCAACTTAAAGCCTCGCATTTCCTTTTACGTAACAACAGCAATTAACACAAAACACATGCTTCTAACCAGCTGTATTTACTCATCATAGTCGCTGTAGTATACACCAACATTAAAGTTGACATCTGAAAAGTTTGCTGGCTCTATGCCAAATCACAATACAAGCATACTCTAACCAATATTTTCTCCCCAATACCCCCCCCAATAAACAC
>DXEZ01000099.1 GCA_019114715.1 Candidatus Sphingobacterium stercoripullorum
AGGGACACAAACATTCTGATAAAACCAATTAAACGGTGTAATGTAGAGCTGTTCTCCCGATGCATTCACACCATTTGGTATACGAATCAAGCCCAAAAGCCGAGGCAATAAACCGCTTAAAACAAAAATAAACAAGGGGTTCTTACCGAAAACATCAAAAAACCGTGTTACAAAATTCTTTGCTTTACACACCTCTATAAACCAAATCATCCCACCAATGGTGAGCATACCCAGGCCCGTTGTATATAACACGTAACTGGAAGTCCATATCTTTTTATTTAATGGAAAACCCAAAGACCAGGTCCACCCCAGGACAATACCTAGAAATCCTAATACCATCATCACAGCCACCAACCTGTATTGCCCGTTATCTGTAGCGGGTAGCTTTCCCCATAAAATCCCTTTAATGTCTCCTTCCATGCGAATGAGTCTTCCAGCTAAATAACCAAAAACCACTTGAATTACGGCGGGCAATGTAGAAACTAAGCCTTCTGGATCAAAAGGCACTCCTTCCCCTTTGTACATATGCGCAACTCCCAAAACATCTTTATCGATTTCGGTACCAAACCATCCCGCCAAACTATACGGGTCTCCCTTGCCGAAAAACCAGCACAACCACCAGTAAACAAGTAGTATCAGACCGGAAATTAGAATTAACGCCCTATCCTTTAGGTAAAACACCAGAATCGAGGCGAAAAAATAAGCTATGGCAATGCGCTGCAGCACTCCCAGGATCCTTACACCAGACTCCGGATTCTCGGAATTCACCCATTCTCTAAAGACTAAACTATCGCCAGACCAGCTCACAAAAGGCCACCAACTTAAAAATAGTCCTATTAAAAATATTAAAATAGACCGTTTAATGACCTTCCCCCAAAACACCCCCTCACCTGCTTCCCGAAGACGAGGCATGACAAATGCCATCGCATTACCTACTGCAAAAAGAAAAAATGGAAACACTAAATCTGTTGGGGTAACACCATGCCATGAAGCATGTTTCAAGGGCGCATACATATGCCCCCAACTTCCAGGGTTGTTTACTAATATCATCAATGCAACGGTCGCACCTCGAAAGACATCAAGGGAATAATATCGTTTTTTCATAAAAAAAATAGGTTTAACTTATGTCTTGTCTTCAAACTCTAATACTAAAAACCTTAAGCCTTTAAAAATAGTTCTTTTAAATAGAAAAAGCTAAGCCCTTTAAGAGTTTAGTTTTTATTCCACAAAAACTTTGTGTATATTTTTTATATTTTTGTTACGATTTAAACTTTAATAAGGCATATGACAACTTATAATGAAAGCAGTATACGTTCTTTAGATTGGAAAGAGCACATTCGATTACGACCTGGAATGTATATTGGTAAATTGGGCGATGGTTCGGCTTACGATGACGGCATTTATGTTCTCCTAAAAGAGGTCATAGATAACTCCATCGATGAGTTCGTCATGGGTGCTGGTAGAACCATAGACATTTCCGTGAATGAAAGTCGCGTAATAGTTAGGGACTACGGTAGAGGAATACCTTTAGGGTCTGTAGTAGATGTTGTTTCAAAGATTAATACGGGTGGTAAATACGATAGTAAAGCCTTCCAAAAATCTGTTGGACTAAACGGAGTAGGTACCAAAGCAGTGAATGCACTATCGATTCATTTCACTGTCCAAGCCTACAGGGATGGAAACACCAGAATTGCACATTTCAGCCAAGGGAACCTGACCGAAGACGAGCAGAAAACAACAACCCAGAGGAACGGGACCTCTGTAACCTTTACCCCTGATTCTGAAATATTCCGTAATTATAAATACCGCATGGAATATGTTGAAAACATGATATGGAATTATGTTTTCTTAAACGCTGGGTTGACCATCAATTTAAATGGTAAAAAGTTTTTCTCTGAAAATGGTTTGAAAGACCTTTTGGAGAGAAACATCGATACCGAGTCCATGCGCTACCCCATCATACACTTAAGGGGTGACGACATAGAAATGGCGATGACCCACGGTGCGCAGTATGGAGAAGAATACTATTCCTTTGTAAACGGTCAGCATACAACACAAGGGGGAACGCATCAGGCAGCTTTTCGCGAAGCTATTGTAAGGACCGTTCGGGAATTTTATAAAAAAGATTTCGATGCTGCCGATATCCGTGCTTCCATCATTGCAGCAATTGCCATTAAAGTCCAAGAGCCCGTTTTCGAGTCTCAAACTAAGACTAAGCTAGGGTCTCAAAACATTGGCCCCGATGGACCAACCGTTAGGACATTCATCAATGATTTTGTCAAAAAATCACTGGACGATTACCTACATAAGAATTCCGATACGGCAGATGCTATGCTGAAAAGAATCCTTCAATCCGAACGCGAGAGAAAAGATATTGCTGGAATTAAAAAACTGGCCAACGAAAGAGCCAGGAAGGCTTCTCTGCATAATAGAAAGCTCAGGGATTGTAAAATCCATTTTACCGGTAAGCACGAGCGCGCCTTAGAAACCACCTTATTTATTACCGAGGGTGACTCTGCTAGTGGATCAATCACAAAGTCTCGAGACGTAGAAACGCAAGCTGTATTCTCCTTAAAAGGGAAACCCTTGAATTGCTTTGGCTTAACTAAAAAGGTAGTTTACGAAAATGAGGAGTTCAACCTACTACAGCACGCATTGAACATTGAAGATGGATTGGACGAACTGAGGTATAACAACATTGTAATTGCAACGGATGCCGATGTAGACGGGATGCATATTCGCTTATTACTGATCACTTTCTTCTTACAGTTTTTCCCAGACCTAGTCAAATCAGGTCACGTTTCGATCCTTCAAACTCCTTTGTTTAGGGTAAGAAATAAAAAAGAAACCATTTACTGCTATTCAGAAAAAGAGAAGCAGGACGCTATCCGCAAGCTAGGTGGAAACCCAGAGATTACGCGATTTAAAGGACTCGGAGAGATATCTCCATCAGAGTTTGGTCTTTTTATAGGAAAAGATATGCGACTAGATCCGGTGCTATTATCGAAAGAAAACCGCATACCTCAGCTTTTGGAATATTACATGGGTAAAAACACCCCAGACAGGCAGAAACACATAGTTGAGAATTTACGTGTTGAAATCAACGATGAAAAAGAAATGTTAGGAGAGCTAGCACCAACTGCATAATCCAAGTAATTATTACTAGCTATTTTAGAATTAATAGCTAGTAATAATTTAACATTAATTCAACTTGTGCTTTTCCATAAACCGATTGTACTCCAGCTCATCTTGACACATTTTATCGAACCGATTCTTCTTAAGAATCAAGCTAGTTCTCCCCAATACTAAAATACTTGTCACCAAAGGAAACCCTTGTTGAATCACAATGTACATAGGGATCAAGGTCAAGCTACATTGCCAAATAATTCCAATAGCCACATTAAACATATCCCTTTTAAAATTCTTGTTACGACGAAGGTCAGGATATCTCTTGAATGCTTCCTGTGCTATAGGCTCCCAAAATCCCCATGGCCGGACTCTAACGTAGAAGTTTATCAAGACATTTCTATCCGTAGGCTCACTAGCCAATGTACCAACAACACAACCAATCAATGAGATTACCAGTAAAACAGGGAAGTAATACAAGGGCAAAGTATCGGGAAAAACAAAGGGAGCAACTACAGCCACTAGCATACCCGAGAGCATGCCCCAGAAAAACCCCGAGCCATTGAATCGCCACCAATGCCACTTGAGGACATTAGCAGCAATGTACCCTCCGTACAACGCAGACACAATCCATTGCAATACGGAATTAATATTTTGGACATATAGTCCTATGATGGTGCTGATTGCTACCACCAAAATAGAAACCAGGTAGCTCAATCGAATTTGAAACTTTCGAGAAGACTTCGGATAAATGTATTTCAGCAGTACATCATTTACAATATAAGCCTGACCTGCATTAACAGTAGATGCAAAGGTTCCCATGAATGCCGATAGTAGGCCAGCTAGAATAATCCCCGTAAGACCCACCACAGAAAACGTATTAATAGCTCTTGGCAGAATAGTCTCAAAGTCTATATCCATCCCTAAAGCTCGAAAATCATCACTGAAATAAACGACTCCTAGCACGGTAAAGCCCATGATCATTAAATACCTAGGGATAAGCAAAATGACGGAAACCGAGCCACTCATCAAAGCAGCCTCTTTAGGTGTTCTACATGCTAAAATCTTTTGCATATCGTAATTTGCAGCAGGCCCTGCCATGCTCATAAACACCCCTTTAAAGAGCATCATCATGACAAAAATAGTAAACAAGCCGTATTGATCTTCAGCAATCTTATCCATCAATGCAGGCATCAAGCCCATCCAATCCAAATCTAAATTCCAACCAAAAAAAGGAGTATCCCAGCCTTCTGGCGTATAGTTAGCAAGGACTTCGGGATTCACCTTTTGAATAGCGATAATTGCAATGATTATGCCTGCCACAGTCATCATTCCAAATTGAACCACATCCGCCCAAACAATACTATGCATGCCCCCCAACATAACGTAAAATGTCGCAATGGTGGTGAAGAATATTCCGAAAACCTTCGGCACTGCCTCAGGGGATAGTTCAATTGGAAAATAAGGTGCTATCATCTCCCAAGGAATGAAAATCTCCATAAACTTCCCTATACCAATAAATCCGTAGCTGAGAAATCCCAAAACAGAAACAATAGCGTATAAGACGATTATTGTATAGGCAGAATTACCTCCCTGACCGTAACCAAAGCGCGTACGAATCCATTCTGCTCCTGTTAGTACATTCGACCTTCTTAACCAGACTGATAAATATACCATTAAAAAGATCTGATTAAACACGGGCCAAAGCCAAGGTATCCATAAGCTCTTTAAGCCATAAACAAAGGCAAGATAGACCATCCACATTGTCCCAGAAATATCAAACATCCCAGAAGCATCAGATATGCCCAACAAATAAAAAGGAAGCTTTTTACCGCCTAAAAAATACGAGTCTAGATCTTTTGATGCCCTATTCTTTAAGAAAACACCAATATCGCATGGCTCGATAATTCTTTGTTATAAGTTTGTTAGCTACCCAAAGCTACTAATTTTAATTTTCAATCTCTGAAAACTGTTTTTCTTTGCTCAATTACGGGATAAGCCCTTGTAAAAAATAACAGGCCTAGAGCTTCTAAAACAATAGCTGAAGGTTAAAAGAGCCCATCCCACTTTTAGGATCAAGCGAGATGGGCATAAATTGGAATAATTAAACCTACACCCTTAGGCATATAGATTTATATACTTAAGAAAGGCCTATTGGCATAAATCTTTGCTTGTTTAATTTTAGTTTCAGAAAACCTTCCCTAAAAACTAACTAGTAGTAAACAAACCTCCGTACTTGAGCTACATGCTTCAACAAGCGCATTACCTGGTGCATATAACCGTACTCATTATCGTACCAAATATACAGATTGACCTGCTTTCCATCTTCACTAACAACAGTTGCTGCACTGTCTACCACAGAGGAGGCTGTAGTGCCAACAATATCTGAAGACACCAGTTCCTGTTGGACCGAATACTTTATTTGCTCTACCAAATCACCGTATAAGGCTGAATTTTTAAGGATGGCATTAATCGATGCTACATCGACCTGTTTTTTTAAGGATAGATTAAGTATGGCTAATGAACCGTTTGGAACAGGTACTCGTATAGCGTTTGAGGTCAATTTACCATCCAACTCTGGAATGACCTTAGCCACTGCACTTCCTGCTCCTGTTTCAGTAATCACCATATTTAATGCTGCTGCGCGTCCTCTCCTGTGCTTCTTATGCATATTATCCACTAAATTCTGGTCGTTTGTATATGCATGGATAGTTTCAATATGCCCTTTTTCGATGCCAAGCTCTTCTTGAACAACCTTTAAAATAGGGACTATGGCATTGGTAGTGCAAGATGCAGCAGAAAACACATGACCTTCCTTCGGGCTGTATTCTTCATGATTTACTCCATAGACTATATTCGGCACCCCTTTACCAGGCGCTGTCAATATAACTTCTGAAATCCCCTTTGCTTTTAAGTGAAAAGACAGGGATTCATGGTCCCTAAAAGCCCCTGTATTATCTACTAGGACAGCATTATTAATTCCTTTAGATTGATAATCAACCTCACTTGGGTGATTACCCTGTAAAACGTAGACTTTTACGCCATTGATAATCAATGCCCCTTGGTCCTCATCAATAAGCACCGTACCTTCGAAATCTCCGTGAATCGAGTCAAACTCAAGAAGAGAAGCCCTTTTTTGAAGGTTTTTATAGTTCACCTCATCGCGAGTCACTATTGCTTTCAAACGTAGCTGTCTGCCTGCACCTTCTTTTCCTATAAGCTCCCTTGCTAACAACCGACCTATTCTACCAAAACCAAATAAGACTACATCTCTAGGGTTTATTTCAGGCCACTTATGGGCATGGCACAACTTACGAACTAAAAAGTCTTTCAACTCTAGATTATCTAAACTACCATCTCCCTCATCTAGCGCTTCTATTAATAGTTTTCCTAAATCAACTCTTGCTGCTGGAAGATACACCTCTTCAAGCAGACGCACTAGGGGCAATGTATCAAAAATAGTCAGTTCTCGATTCAGATAGTGACTCGAGGAATGGTGTAGGTTTAAAATAACGCTAACGCGACGGTCGACCAACTGCTGGCGAAAGAGCACTAACTCAACACCAGTTTCCAACCAAAGTTTATTCACTAAATCAATAAACTCCATAGCAGCTTGCTGCTTTTCCAAATACGAAGGTTGGTTTGGATCGGATAAATGTTCATTCTTAATCATCATGGTTTTACGGCTTTGTTTTAAAGCCACAAACCTAATGAATAATTACCAATATAAAGACTATAAAAAAGCAATAATACTAACAAACATCCCGAAACAAATAAATATTTTGCGAATTCACTAAAAAATACGCTAATTAGGAGACTAAACTTCTTTAGCTTTTAGCTTAGCTAAAACGAATTGGAGCTGTTGGGCTTGGTCCATTTGCGAATTATCAAGTACAATAGCATCATGAGCCATCGTTAACGGGCTTTCTTTTCGGGTGGTATCGATTCGGTCCCTTTCTAAAAGATTCCCCATCACTTCCTCAAAAGTAACCTGCAGCCCTTTGGCCTGAAGCTCTTTAAAACGTCTTTGTGCACGTACTTCTTTATCGGCCGTCATAAAGAATTTGAAATCAGCGTTTGGAAAGACCACTGTGCCAATATCTCTTCCGTCCATTACTACATCTTTCTGTCTTCCTAGCTCTTGCTGCATCTCTACAAGCCGGTCTCGCACAGGCTTGATGGCTGCAACTTGGCTTACAATGGAGGACACCTCCATGCTCCTAATGGACTCTGTGACATCCTCACCGTTTAAAAACACCTGTACATCTCCGTCCCGGTTTCTCAACTCAATAGAGACATCTTTAATAAGGTCATTTACCGTATCTAGATCATCTATGTTAATGCCATTTTGAATGGCATACAAGGCAACAGCCCTATACATAGCTCCTGTATCTATAAATACAAAGCCTATTTCCTTTGCTAATGCTTTTGCCAAAGTACTTTTCCCACAGGACGAATATCCATCGATTGCTATAACTGTATTTGTAGAGGACATATTATAAGTCGATTAACTTTTAAAAAACAATAGGTTGCCGGTATCCTTATTTAGATTTCTTACCCTTCTTTCCTCCTTTGGACTCTTCTGCCCACTTCTCCACTTGCTCGTAAGTAATACTTTCGATTTCTGTACCCTTAGGAATTTTAATATTTTGCTTCCCAAAACGGATAAACGGACCCCATCTCCCGTTTTCAATTCGGGCATCTGGATTTTCAGAGAAAACCTTGATTATTTTCTCTCTATCTTTCTTTCTCTTCTCCTCAATAATTTCTATCGCTTCCTCCTTAGTAACATCTAAAGGATCTCTTCCTTTGGGAATGGAGAAAAACAGATTATTATGACGCACGTAAGGTCCAAACCTCCCAATAGCAACAGTCATTTCCTTATCCTCATATTCTCCAACCTTTTTCGGCAATTTAAAAAGCTCCAAGGCTTCCTCTAAAGAAATAGTCTCAATCATCTGACCTTTCCTTAAAGAAGCGTATCTAGGCTTTTCTTCATCATCACTAGATCCCATTTGAACTAATGGACCATATTTACCTACTCGCACCAATATCTGCTTACCACTCTTAGGGTCTTCTCCTAATATTCTTTCACTAGAGGCTCTATCGGCATTTTTAAGGGTGTCTTCCACCTCGGAGTGAAAAGGCTTATAGAAATTCCTAAGCATTTCTGTCCAATCCTTTTGCCCATGAGCAATCTCATCAAACTCCTTTTCAACGCTGGCGGTAAAATGATAATCAATTACTCCTTGGAAATGCTCTACTAAAAAGTCATTCACTAATATTCCGATATCCGTAGGGAACAATTTATTTCGCTCGGCACCAGTAATCTCCGTTTGTGTAGCCTCTCCTATATCACCATCCTTAAGTGTTAAAACACTATAACTACGCTCCTTACCGTCTCTTTCTTCTTTAACCACATACCCTCTATTTTGGATAGTAGAAATGGTAGGTGCATAAGTGGATGGTCTTCCTATCCCTAAATCTTCCAGCTTCTTAACTAAAGTAGCCTCGTTGTAGCGTGCTGGAGGACGAGAAAACCGTTCAGTTCCTACAATGTGATTTAGGTTTAACGTCTGCCCTTTCACTAAAGGAGGAAGCAAAGTGTTATCAGCATCTTTTTCACTCAACTCATCATCATCAACAGATTCGAAATAGACTTTCAAAAATCCATCAAATTTAAGCACCTCTCCTACCGCATTTAATCTTTCCTCTCTAGTTGAAATAGAAATTTTCGCAGTCGTCTTTTCAAATTCTGCATCACTCATTTGGGACGCTATAGCTCTCTTCCAGATTAAATCATATAGCCTTCTTTCCGACGAATCACCATCGGTAGTGTGCATCGAAAAATAGGTAGGCCTAATAGCCTCGTGCGCCTCTTGCGCCCCAGAAGCCTTTGTTTTATAATGTCTCCGTTTGTGATATTTTGCTCCGTAAGCTTTATTAATCTCTTCCTCTGCCGCCATTAGTGCTGTTTCACTTAGGTTAACTGAGTCGGTACGCATATAAGTGATCTTACCAGCCTCGTACAACCTTTGGGCAACTTGCATTGTTCTACCTACTGAGAAGCCTAATTTCCTGCTAGCTTCTTGCTGTAATGTTGAAGTTGTAAATGGAGCAGCTGGCCTTCTTTTGGCGGGTTTAGTTTCTAAGGTATCTACCTTGAACTCTGCGCCTAAACAGGCTTTCAAAAAGTCTAAAGCCTCTTGTTTGGTTTTAAACCTTTGTGGAAGCTCTGCTTTAAAACGTTCTTTTGAACCTTCAACTTGAAAAGTGGCGATGATTCTATAAGCAGAGTCAGGTTTAAAAGCTATTATTTCCCGCTCCCGCTCAACTATCAAGCGAACCGCAACGGATTGCACCCGTCCAGCAGATAACGATGGTTTAACTTTTTTCCACAATACCGGCGACAACTCGAAACCAACAAGACGATCTAAAACCCGTCTGGCTTGCTGGGCATTCACAAGATTGTAATCTATCTCCCTTGGATTTTTGATGGCATTTAAAATAGCTGGCTTTGTAATTTCATGAAAGACAATCCGCTTGGCTTTATCGTGGTCTAATTTTAGGGTTTCAAACAAATGCCATGAGATAGCCTCTCCCTCACGGTCCTCATCCGATGCTAACCAAACTGTCTCTGCCTGTTTGGATAATTTTTTCAACTCTGAAACTATTGCCTTCTTATCGCTAGGCACTTCATAGTTTTGAGCAAAATCATTTTCAACATCAATGGCATCATCCGTTTTAACTAAATCACGGATGTGACCATAACTGGACTTCACTAAAAAGTCTTTCCCTAAATAACCTTCTATCGTTTTAGCCTTTGCTGGAGACTCAACTATTAATAAATTTTTCGCCATGTATCCACTTTGATTTTGTGCAAATATTATTATTTATTTTGCCATCGCCAATAAATTGGCATCATATTATAATTATTACTCTTTTATTATTATCCGTATTACGCAATTGGAAAGGCAAAATCCAACAGGTAAAAGATCGCAAAAATTACCGATGCTATACCATTTGTTGTCATAAATGCTCTTCCTACCTTACTTAAATCTTTGGGAGAAACAATGCTCTGTTGGTAGATCAGTAAGAAACCATAAAATGCAATGCCTAAATAATAAAACACTCCAACTTCCATAAATAAGGTGGTTGATAGGATAAACAAAAAAGACATTAAATGCAAGCCCCTGGAAACCCATAACGCACCCGAGGTCCCTAGTAAGGAAGGGATCGAATGCAGCTCATAATCTTTGTCAAACTCTTCATCCTGCAGCGCGTAGATGATGTCGAAGCCTGCAGACCAACACATCACAGCTAAACCCAATAGCACGGGGAGCACAGCAAATTCACCAGTCACTACCAAATAAGCACCGATAGGTGCAAGGCCCAATCCCACCCCCAAAACCAAGTGACAAAGAGCTGTAAACCGCTTGGTATAGCTATAAAATAAAATCACCCCTAAAGCAACAGGTGATAATATAAAACATAGCGTATTGATAAAATACGTGGTCGCTATAAACAACAAACAATTTATAATGGTAAAGTTTAAAGCCCCTTTTGCTGAGATTCTCCCTGCGGGAATATCTCGCTGCGCCGTTCTCTCGTTTAAGGCGTCTATATCTCTGTCTAAATAACGGTTGAATGCCATAGCTGAGTTCCTTGCAGTGACCATACAAAGCACCATTAATAACAGTTTCCACCATTCAAAACTATACCCAGCAGTATCTATAGCTATAAAAAAGCCAATGACTGCAAAAGGTAGAGCGAACACACTATGTGCAAATAATACAAGTGAAAAATATTTCTTCATATTTATTCTTGATCTTCTATATCTTGATTCCGCTTATCAATTATCTGTTGCGCACTATGATAATCAAATTCTCGATTTATTTTATCGATTTCCTGTAAAAGCTCTACACAACCCAACCTGTTTTGTGCCGAAGTAACGAAATATTTCGGCATTTCTTCAAACCATTTCAAGAGCTCTTGCTCAAATAAGCCCACATGTATCTTAGCGATTTTCGAGGACACTTTATCTGCTTTAGTAAAAACTACATAAAACGGTAAACCTTGCTCTCCAAGCCAGTGACAAAAATCCAAATCTAACTTTTGCGGTTTATGGCGAACATCAACAAGCACCATGACACATTGTAGATTCTCTCTTTCCATCAAATATTTCCGAACAAGTCTTTTCCAACTCGCACGATCTTTTTGAGAAACTTTTGCAAATCCATAGCCTGGTAAATCCACTAAATACCAATCTTTATTGATAACGAAGTGGTTTATCAGTTGGGTCTTTCCTGGCTTTTGTGAAGTTTTTGCTAATCCTTTACGTCGAGTCAATGCATTAATCAGGGAAGATTTTCCCACATTGGACCTTCCAACAAATGCATATTCTGGAAACTTAGCAGGTGGTAGCTCGCTCACTTTGGTATTGCTACAAATAAACTCAGCACTTTGTAATTCCATATGGCAAAGGTATTAACTAAATTCTGTTATAAATGGTAAACGCTTAATTTAAAAATTTTAAAAACCAAATTTCATATATTTTTTTCTATTTTTGAAACGTACAACCAATACTTTATCATGTTATCAATCCAAGGAATTGTTAAAAAATATGCGGACCATGTCGCTTTAGACCACGTCTCCTTAGAGGTGCCTAAAGGCAAGATATACGGTCTTTTAGGTCCCAATGGTGCGGGAAAAACCTCCCTTATTCGGATTATCAACCAAATTACAGCACCCGATGAAGGTCGAATCTTCTTCAATGAAGAGCCTTTATCACCAAAGCACATCGCCAAAATCGGCTATTTGCCAGAAGAAAGAGGGTTGTATAAGAAAATGAAAATCGGCGAGCAAATGATCTATCTGGCACAATTAAAAGGCTTGAGCCGCTCTGAGGCCATCCAGAAAATAAAATATTGGTTTGAAAAGCTCCACATGGAAACCTGGTGGGAAAAGAAAGTCGAAGACTTAAGTAAAGGGATGCAACAAAAGGTCCAATTTGTGGCTACCATAGTGCACAACCCTGAGCTCATCATCTTAGACGAACCTTTTTCAGGATTCGACCCAGTTAACACGCAAATTATTCAAGATGAAATCTTAGAACTCAATAAAAATGGTGCGACAATCATTTACTCTACTCATAGAATGGAGTCAGTAGAAGAACTTTGTGACCATATAGCTTTAATCAATAAATCGCAGAAGATATTAGAGGGTGAGGTAAATGCTATAAAACAACAATATAGAAAGCAGCAATACCAGATCTATTATCAGTCGGATCAAGAAGCTCAAAACTGGCCAAGCACAGACCTTTTTAGCCTCTTGAATACAGAGACGCTTGCAAGCAATACAAAACTATTAACCGTTCAAAGTCATTCGGCTTCCCTGAATGATATCTTAGCATTTTTCATCCCTTGGGTTCAGATACAAGAGGTAAAAGAAATCATACCTAGCATGAGGGATATATTTATTGAACATGTAACACCCACTTCAAAGCAACCTATATCAAATGAATAAGACATTAATTATTATAAAAAGGGAGTACCTGTCGCGAGTAAAGAAGAAAAGCTTTTTACTAGTTACATTTTTAATGCCCATACTTTTTATTGGGTTGTATGCTGCGATCATCGTACTTACGATGAAGAGCTTTGAGAACACACACGCTACAGTATATGTATATGACCACGGTCAAGATGGTGTGGACGAACTATTAGAAAACTCCAAGAACCTCACCTTTATTAAAGGAGAAGATGACCTCGCCGGGCGCCTCGCAAAACTACATTCGAGCAAGGACAACACCGGAGTTTTAATAATTTCAGACGACTTTTATAATTCTAAAAGTGTAGAATATATTTCTTCCAATAAGCCCAATGTCACGATTCAAAGTGAAATTAAAAAGAACTTACGGAAGATCGTGCGCGAAAAGCAATACGCTGATCTGGATATAGACTTGGAAAAAATCCAACAAGTAGACGACCAGGTTTACCTCAGTGCAAAAGAAATAAATCTAGAGGGGGAAGCCCAAGACTCTCATACCAATGTCGCGATGTTTTTAGCGATGGGACTCTCTGCTTTAGTTTACATCGCACTGATGTTATACGGAACGCAAGTACTCAGAGGAGTAATCGAGGAGAAAACAAATAGAATTGTGGAAGTTATTATCTCTTCAGTCAAACCATTTGAGTTGATGATGGGCAAGATTGTTGGAATTGCGCTGGTAGGGCTAACTCAATTTTTACTTTGGATTGTTCTTAGCATAGGGTTATTTACGGTAGGGACCACTCTGTTTTTGAACCCTGAAAGCTTTCAAAGTTTAGAAACCGCACAAATGTCCAGTAGCATGGATTCTCAAATGGATACACTCCCTGAAAACATCCAAGAAATAATCCAAGCAATAGACTTCCCCATGATCTTAGGAAGCTTTGCTTTATTTTTTATTGGAGGGTATTTACTATATAGTGCTTTATTCGCTGCAATAGGCTCTGCCGTTGATAATGAGACCGAAGCCAACCAGTTTACCCTACCCGTTACCATGCCGCTATTATTGGCTTACGTATTGTCATTTGGTGTCCTGGTAAATGACCCACATGGTCCTATAGCCGTTTGGCTAAGTATGATCCCGTTAACCTCCCCTATAGCTATGATGGTAAGAATAGCGTTTGGGGTCCCTATCTGGGAAATAGCGGTTTCTTTGACGCTCTTAATTCTAGGGTTTATCCTAACCACATGGATTGCCGGGAAAATATATCGCGTAGGAATTCTGATGTATGGAAAGAAAGCCTCGTTCAAGGAAATATTTAAATGGCTCAAATACAACAAATGATAAACTTTTTGCCCTAATATCAAAAACCCCTTGCCTTAACTTGAAGTTTCGACAAGGGGTTTTTCATTATAAATTACTTTGCTTGCTAAAAAAGCAGCATTCCTTTAACTCTCAATAGTATCGTTATAGACAAATCGCAGCTCCTCACGTAGGTTGTAATTAGAAGCCATTACTTCCCCATAAGCACCTGCCGAACGGATAACCAATAGATCTCCCCGCTCGACCTCCCCCAACTCAACCTGCTCACCAAAGGAGTCTGAAGATTCACAAATAGGTCCTACAACATCGTATTTAAACTGCGTTTCCTCTGTGCTTGATTGCAGCTTTTCAATTTTATGAAAAGCTTGATATAGTGCAGGGCGAAGTAATTCGGTCATGCCAGCATCTACGATAACAAACTTCCTGGTTCCGTTGTCTTTTACATATAAAACTTTAGTCACTAACGAGCCGCATTGTGCTACCATAGACCGCCCAAGTTCAAAATGCACTTCTTGACGATTGGGCCTTTCTAAATATTTATCAAAGATGGAGAAGTACTCCTGGAAGTCAACAATTGGATTTAAATCAGGATCTTCGTAACTCACGCCTAACCCGCCTCCCATATTTAAAACCTTTACTTCAAGGCCTTGCTCTTCAAACCACGCCCTCCACTGATTTGCTTTCAATGCCAAATTTTTAAACACCTCTAAGTCTGTAATCTGCGATCCAATATGAAAGTGCAACCCTATAAACTCTAAGTGCTTATTTGCTCTTAGGGTTTCAACAGCTTTATCTATCTCTATGGCCGGCAACCCAAACTTATTATCGTCTAAGCCTGTGGTTATATATTTATGCGTTTTTGCATCCACATTTGGGTTAATCCTTAATGAAATTCTTGCTATGCGATTGGCCGCTTTAGCCCAATGCGCAATCACCTCTAACTCTTGGGCAGACTCTACATTAAAAGCAAAAATATTGTTCTTTAATGCGATTTGAATTTCGTGATCCGACTTACCCACTCCAGCAAAAGTTATCTTACTAGCAGGAAAACCCTTATCTAAAGCCTTAAGCACCTCGTTTCCACTAACACAATCCGCTCCAAAGCCCTCTTGTTGAATTTTTGTTAACACCCGCTCATTGCAGTTTGCTTTCAATGCATAATGTACATGAAAACCCCTTTTATCTGCTTGCTCTTTAGCTAGCGACAAGGTGTTTTGTAGTAATTCAAGATCGTAAAAATAATAAGGCGTCTGCTTCCCACTGGAAAAAAGTTTTGCTCTTAAGCTGTTATCCATCTGACAAATAAATTAAAACAATCTGTTATGCAAAGAACGTAAAGCTTCCACTTTATGCTCTGTATCTAATAAAATAGAAACATTGTAATCCGATCCACCATAAGATATCATTCTTAAGGGCAAATGCTTGACAGAATCAAGAACTCTTGCTGCATAGCCATGTGTATTCGCTCCGAAATCCCCAACAACACAAACTATTGTTTGATCTTGGTCCACATCAACTGCTCCAAACTGCTGAAGTTCCTCTACTATTTTATCTAAAAAGGTGACCTCGTCAATACTTAGTGACACTGCAACTTCGGAAGTTGTAATCATGTCGATTGGAGTTTTATATTTTTCAAAAACTTCGAAAATCTTACGTAAAAACCCATAAGCCATAAGCATTCTTGAGGAGTGAATGTGAATGGCAGAGATTCCATCTTTGGCAGCAACTGCCTTTATAACTCCTTTTTCTCGTCCTTCTTTGCTAATCAGGGTGCCTGGTGCTTGTGGGTTCATGGTATTTAACAACCGTACTGGCACATTGTATTTCTGTGCAGGGAACACGCTTTGTGGGTGTAGAATCTTGGCCCCAAAGTAAGCCAGCTCCGCAGCTTCATTAAAGCTCAGGTGTGCAATAGGCCGGGTGTTAGACACTACTCTTGGATCGTTATTATGCATCCCATCGATATCGGTCCAGATTTGTACTTCTTCAGCTTTGATTGCTGCTCCAATTAACGATGCGGAATAATCGGACCCCCCACGTCTCAGATTTGACACTTTACGCTGATAATCTTGACAAATATACCCCTGGGTTATGAACAGATCGATATCTTTATGCGCATCCAATAGATTGCCTAGCTTTTCTTCAATAAATGAGATTATAGGTTCACCTTCTTGATCTGTTTTCATAAACTCCAGAGCAGGCAAAATCGCTACTTGCTCGCCTTGTTCTTTTAAATAATAAAAGAAAAGAGTTGTCGATAGAATTTCTCCTTGCGCTAAAATAATCTTCTCTTGCTCGGGTGAAAAGCTGCCTTCCAAAAGTTTTTGAATTAAAGAAAATCTGTCATTGAGAAGCTCATTTGCCAGTTTCAATGATTCTGGTTTAGTGTACAAGTCGGCGACAAATTGATCGTATTGTTCTTTCAAATCATTACAAATACGAATCGCCTTTAAACTATCCCCGCGCAAACAATTTTGCGCAATATCTACTAAAGTATTAGTAGTCCCAGCAACAGCTGAAAGAACAATTATCTTCCTGCCGTTCACAGTACCAATAAGCTCCTCTAATCCTTTCATTCTTTCTGGTGAACCCACTGAAGTTCCACCAAACTTTAAAACTTTCATTATAGCTGACTTAAATTACTAAATATTTAAGATTTTAGTGTTCACTCAACGCTTCAATGATCAAATGCGCTAACTCTTCTCCAATTCTCTCTTGCGCTTCCATTGTCGCTGCGCCAATGTGCGGGCTTAAGGAAACCTTAGGGTGCTTGAGAACGGCCTCCTTAGGCACGGGTTCTCCTTCAAAAACATCTAATCCTGCAAAAGCAACCTTACCAGAGTCTAATGCTTCCAATAATGCGCTTTCTTCTACCACACCACCTCGAGAAGCATTTACTATACCCACGCCATCTTTCATTTTTGCGAACTCCTCTTTACCGATTAATGCTTTATCTGTAAAAGGAACATGCAAAGTTATAAAGTCTGACTGTTTAATCAACTCTTCAAATGAAATTTGTTTTACTGGTACCTTAACTTTCGTTTGATGGGCTAACTCCAACTCCAAATTTTCTGGCCCTTGAAATAAATCGCTGTAAACAACTTCCATACCCAGTCCTAAGGCTACTTTTGCAGTTTGTTGGCCAATTCTACCAAAACCAACTACACCCAGAACTTTCCCTCTTAATTCTATTCCTTTAGCATATTTCTTTTTCAATGCTCCAAATTTCTTTGTCCCTTCATTTGGCATTTCTCTGTTGGAGTCGTATAAAAAACGAACAGCATTCAATAAGTGCGCAAAAACAAGCTCTGCCACAGATAAAGAAGATGCAGCAGGGGTATTGATAACCGTGATCCCTTTTGATCTAGCGTATTCAACATCAATATTATCCATTCCTACACCACCTCTAGATATTACTTTTAAGTTCGGGCAAAGGTCAATCAATTCCTTTCTAACTTTCGTTGCACTTCGAACAGATATTACACTGTATTCTTGAAGTTTTTCTGCTAATTCTTCTTGAGGAATATGAACTGTATCAACTGTATATCCAGCTTGCTCAAGTAATAATTTCCCTTTTGGGTCTATACCGTCATTTGCTAAAATCTTCATTTTATTATCTTTTCTTTTACTCTTTTATACAATTTGCTCTTCAAACTCTTCCATCACATCAATTAAAGCATTAACCGACGAAATGCTCAAACCGTTGTAAATCGATGCTCTAAAGCCTCCTACTGATCTATGCCCTTTTATTCCCACGATATTGCGCTCTGTTGCAAATTTTAGAAACGCAGCTTCCAACTCAGGGGTATCCATTACAAAAGTAATATTCATACGTGACCTGTCTTCTAAAGCTGCTGTCCCTTTAAATAACTTACTATTATCTATCGCTTCATATAGCGTCCGTGCTTTTACGACATTTTCTTGTTCGATAACCTCCACTCCACCTTTTGCTTTAAGCCATCTAAGGTTCAACATGGAAACATAGATGGAATAAACAGGAGGAGTATGATATAATGAATTCGCATTAATGTGATTAGAGTAATTAAAAATATTAGGCAACACACGATTCACCTTACCTAACAAGCTATCTTTTATAATCACTAACCCAACACCAGCTGGCCCCATATTTTTTTGCGCACCAGCGTAAACTAAATCATGTTTAGTAAAGTCGATGGTTCTACTAAATATATCAGATGACATATCCGAAACAACGGGTACATCTAGTTTTGGAATATCAAAAACTTCTGTTCCATAAATTGTATTGTTTGAAGTATAGTGAAAATAAGCGGCATCACTCGAGACTATATATTCTTTAGGAATGTAAGAATAATTTTCATCACCAGATGATGCGACAACTTCAACCTCCCCTATATTTAACGCTTCTTTAATTGCCTTTTTTGACCATGCACCTGTATCTAAGTAAGCTGCTATTTTGCCTTCTGTTAACAAGTTCAGTGGCACCATTGCAAACTGAAAACTCGCACCACCATGTAAGAACAAAATGGAATAATCGGATGGAACTTCCAAAAGTTCACGGACCAAAGAAGTAGCCTCATCCATTATACGTTGAAACTCTGCTGATCGGTGGGATATTTCTAGAATAGATAAACCGATGCCGTCTAAATCAAGAACAGCTTCGGATGCTTCTTTAAAAACTTCTTGAGGAAGTATACATGGACCTGCGCCAAAATTATGTTTCATTTTTTCTGATTTTTTAAAAACCTAGTAATACACCTGAGATTTGCTTTTTATCGTCTGTTACTCAACATTAAAACAGCAAAGAGCAAATGTAACATATTTTTAAAATTTTTTTAAACCATTTTAGATTTAATTGAAAATAAAACAACTAAAACAAAACATCTATAAGAAATTACATTATAATTACCATTTTTCATTTAATTTATTCAAACAATACAACAAGAGATTCTATTTTTAAAAAAGACAGGACCTAAAACCTAATATCTACAGGTGTAGCAATTTTAATTTCCTTTACGTTCTATGTAGTACAGTAAAAAATAAAGAGATGAAAATGAAAAATAAATTATCCTCATTGATGCTCATAGCTACATTCGGAACCTTGAGCTTACTTTTCTCCGGGTGTTTAAAAGACGGCGAGAGTACACCAACTCCTGCATCCTCACTTACCATAGTGAATGCGTATACACCGTCTGAAGCTATTTTGGCCTTTAACGAGCACAATGCAATCACACAGACGCCTATTGCTTATAGAGAATATTGGTCTAGTTTCAACAGCTACATCTACATTTTCCCAGGCGAAAGAAGACTAACAATTAAGTCTTTAGAAAACTCCGAGCCCCACACAATATTGGACACTCTTGTAACATTTAGAGACAGTACATTTTACACTTCTTTAGTATACGGAACCCAAGACGATCCTAAACAAATCATTACCACAGATAAAGTAGTAGAGTCTTTAGAAGAAGAAGAATCAGCAATTCGTTTTTTCAACTTATCAGAAGTCACAGAAAAAGTAACTGTCTTTATCAATGATGAAGAAGTTTTTTCTGGATACGATAAGGAGACAGAAGAAACGGGAAAAGAACATGCAAAATTTATCGCTTCGGCGTCAGGGGAGCTTGAAATTATTGTCAAAAGTGAATCTGGTGAAGTCATTGCCGAAAGATCCAATTTCAATTTTTTACCAGGCAGTTATTACTCTTTAATTCTAACGGGCGATCCCGAATTAGAGGGGAACGGTGCCCCCTACATTGGCATAATCCGTCAAGGAGCAAACTAAACATAAACAAGTTCAAATGCGAAGGGTGTGTCCTATATTTAGGATGCACCTTTTTTTATGAAATAGTAGGGCATTCCCCCAAGTGGGCTAGTGTCAAATTATTTTTTACATTAACGTGGTAAAAAGGACATACACTAGCTTTGATCCAACTCGATTTATCAGAAATGATGCTTATCTTTGCTATAACATGGATACAAAACAACTGCTAGAACGAGCTTTAAACTTTGAACACCTAACACAGGAAGAAGGAGTCTATTTATATCATAATGCCCCAAGTGCAGCCTTGGCATACACGGCAAATGAAATGAGAAAGTTTCATGTGCCACACGAGAAGGTAACTTGGCAGATTGATAGGAATGTAAACACAACAAATGTCTGCATTGCTAATTGTAAATTCTGTAACTTCTTTAGGAGACCAGGCCACGAAGAAAGTTACATAACAGATATTGAGACCTATAAAAAGAAAATTGAAGAAACCCTTAAATACGGTGGTGATCAATTACTACTTCAAGGGGGACACCACCCTGACTTAGGTCTGAGCTTTTATACCGATCTCTTTAGAGAGCTAAAGCATCTATATCCGAATGTTAAATTGCATGCCTTAGGCCCTCCAGAAGTTGCGCACATCGCGAAACTAGAAGGAAAGCCTCACATTGAGGTTTTATCTGCTTTAAAAGAGTCCGGGTTAGATTCGCTCCCAGGAGCCGGTGCAGAAATCCTTAACGATAGAGTAAGGAGACTAATTTCAAAAGGTAAATGTGGAGGGAAGGAATGGCTCGATATTATGCGTGCTGCCCACCAGCTTAACTTACCCACCTCGGCAACAATGATGTTCGGGCATATTGAAACTATAGAAGAGAGGTTTGAGCACCTAGTTTGGATACGAGAAGTGCAGAGCGAAAAACCCGAGGGCAATTACGGTTTTACTGCATTCATTCCATGGCCTTTTCAAGACGATGGCACCCTACTCAGAAGGCTACGTGGTATTCGGAATACCATAACTGGGGAAGAGTACATTCGCATGATTGCCTTGAGTAGGATCATGCTTCCAAACATTCAGAACATACAAGCATCTTGGCTTACGGTAGGAAAGAGTGTCGCACAGCTTTGCTTACATGCAGGAGCCAATGACTTTGGCTCTATTATGATTGAGGAGAACGTGGTATCTGCAGCTGGAGCTCCGCATAGATTCACAGCCGACGGAATCCAAGAAGCCATCAAGGAAGCTGGATTTGAGCCTCAATTACGTAATCAAAAATACGAGTTTAGGGAGCTACCTAAAAATATGGTCCAACAAGTAATTGATTACTAAAAAATCAGCCATGCAAGAGATTAAAAAACAAATGGAAACTCTTGTGTTTTGTGCAGAAGAAGGGATTAGCTTGACAGAAATAAAGCTAATCCTGGAGGATCTACACGGCAAAAAGTTAGAAGATACTATTCTAGAAAACTTACTAGAGGAGATAAAAGAAAAATATAAAAGTACGCAGGAAATATTTGCCCTTAAATTAATTGGAGGTCATTATAGGTTCTTAACGAAAGAATTATACTACCCAGTATTGCAAAAATACCAAGCCCTGAAGGAGCAAAGAAAACTAGGACAAGCGGCCTTAGAAACGCTAGCTATAATAGCCTATAAACAACCCATTACAAAATTAGAGGTCGAACAGATCAGAGGTGTAAATTGCGATTACTCCATACAAAGACTTTTAGAGAGAAGCTTAATTCATATCCTAGGAAAATCAGAATCCGTAGGAAGACCTCTTTTATACGGCACAAGTATGGAGTTTATGAACCATTTTGGCCTTAAAAGCCTGAAAGAATTGCCACGATTAAAAGAAATTATAGAGGAGCAAAACACTATAGGAGAAGAGAATACAGAATTCTAGTGCAATAAAAAAATAATAAAATATTATAAAACATTTTTTGTTTTAAAATTCTTATTAATTTTACCCGCAGAACGAATATATTAATGATCTTTCTATGAACACAGTGGACTTTACGGCCATAGCAAATCAGGAATTAACTGAAGAGAAGTTCATGAACTTCAACGGCCCAGACGACGACTTCGACGACGACTTTGACGACGACTTTGACATCGATGATTTGGATTTAGATTTAGATGACTTCGACGACGACTTCGACGACGACGACTTTTAAAAACAAGCACAATATTAATAGGGTGGACAGGCATTCGCCCTATTAATTTTTATTTGAACCCGCCCCGACCATTTCCATGAGGATTGTCAGTAATGGATGAAAAATACCAAAATAAATACTTCATAAATCAAAAAAGCGAAATAGAGAACCTCCCCATTTCGCTTTTTTTATAATCAACAAAAAATTTACTTACTTTCGGCCAGATGTAATAATTCATAAAGTTTGATTATCTTTTTTTGCAAATCAATAACCTCCTTTTCTCTTAATCTCAATTGTTCTTTGTAATCTTCGATCTTCTCCTTTTCCTCTATGTCAATCTCATCTTCAGAAGCTAATAATTGAACCAAACTCATATCAAAAAGTTTAGATATTTGGTTTAAACGAGATAAATTGACATCTGTAATTCCAGTTTCAATTTTAGAAAATGCTGGAATTGAAATCCCCAATCTTTTAGCCACGTCTTCTTGACTCCAGCTTCTTTGATGCCTCAGCAATCTGATTTTTTTTCCAATTGTGTTCATTGTGTTAAGGTAAATGTAAAAATAATTTAAGTTTTAAGTCAATAAATATACAAAACTTTATAATAAAAAAATATTTTTATACAGGCTACTTAAAAAACCCACCCATTAACTCGCTATATGGCAAAGGGTTCTCTTCGTTCGAGCTAATTATAAGCAAGTTGTACTGGTAATTTTCTATCGTTTTAAGATAAACCATTACCTCATTGATATCCTTCGCTAAACGCACATTGTTTTCGTTACCCAATAGATTTATAATCGACTTTATATTTTCATTCTCTTGCTCTCCCTCCAAACTCTCCTCGGGTAAAAGCATAATAATTTCATCTGACTTGCCTAAAAAATACTCAATGCTTTGCGTGCCTGCGAGCTGCTTGATAAGACTATCGTTTAGCTGTAAAACAGTCACTAAATTAAAGCCTTCAAATTGATCTTTAACAATTCGGATGCTATCTTTTATTTTATATAAAGATTGAGAAAAGTCCCTATAGACTACACTCCCATCTTTTCCACCTAGATATTCTAAATCTCTAATTGAACCTTCAAAAGTTTCTATAGCACTATAAAAATCTGCTCTAGAGACACCCAGCCATTCACATACTGTCATTGCCCCAGAAATATAAGACAAATAGTATTTACCATGAACTCGCAAAGCAATATTAGCATCATCGGTATGCAAGTATGTCACTCCCTTTTCTATGTGGTAGCTAGGCAAGTTATAACCATGACGATTCAATTTCAAGTCCTTAGTCGCATCCAAAAGCTCGGACACGGACTTATCTTCTTTATTGTAAATCAATGTCCCTTTTGGAACAATGCTTTTAACAAGTCTCTCAAAACGAGCAAATAACTCTTCTTCCGATATATTTTTTTCACAAAAATCAGAATGTACACCAGTTATTAACGCAATATTAGGCTGATAAATTTCAAATTTAGATCTTTCATCTAAGCATGAAGCTTCAAAAGCATCTCCTTCTAACAAGATCAGTTTATTTTGCGGAGAAAAACTAACTAAAGAATCAAAACCTTTAACTTTGGAGCCGACCAAATAATCGAATTCCACTCCCACTTCATTGAGAACATGCATGACCATGCTCATGATGGTGGTCTTTCCTGTTCGCCCTGCAATGACAACACGTGTTTTCTCTATACTCTGTTCGTAAATAAACTCTTGAATAGAGTAAATCTTAAGACCCAGTTCTTGAGCTTTCAATAGCTCGGGATTATCGTCTTTTACCTGGACTCCTATGATAACTGCGTCCAAATCAGAAGTGATATTTTCACTGTTCCAGCCCAAAACTTCTGGTAACAGACCTGCGTCCTGCAACTTGGATTTTGAGGGTTCCACAATTTGATTATCGGAACCACTTATCTGATGCCCCTGACCAGCCAAGGCGATGGCTAAATCATGCATCACAGTTCCCCCAATAGCGATAAAATGTATACGCATATCTACTTTCTCTTTATAAATCTTGCCGCACACCAGCGGTCTTTAACGAGCTTCTTTTCTAAAACTAAACCTAGATCTTCGGCTTGTTTTTGAATAACTAGAAGATCATCTCCATCATAAAACCCGCTAAGTAAAAGCTCTGAATTATCATTCAGGACACGTACGTAACGCGCTATTTGAACTAAAATAATATTCCTATTGATGTTTGCGAGTACAAAATCAAAAGTTTGATCACCGACATCGTCAATAGAACCTTGAATTGCATTAATTCCCGCAACTTGATTACGCTCCATGTTTTCAACAACGTTTTCAACACAAATGGGGTCTATGTCAATTGCCAGAAGATCCTTAGCTCCTCTTTTAGCAGCATAAATAGCAAGAATACCCGTGCCTGTCCCCATATCCAGCACATCTTTATCTGCAAAAGACAAAGAAGACATTAACTCCAGCATCATAGACGTTGTTTGATGATGTCCCGTACCAAAAGCCATTTTTGGTTTAATGATTAGCTCCTCCTCATACTTTTCACTGATCTGGTGAAAAGGAGCTCTAACCAGTATTTTATTCGCTATAACGATAGGTTGGAAATTTTTCTCCCACTCTTCATTCCAGTTAACCCATGGAAGTTCCTTTTCATGGTAATCAAGAACAAGTCCAGTCTCTTGGCGCAATATCAGCACATTTAACGCAATGATATCTAGCTGCGAGGTAGGTATAAAAGCTTTAACCTGATTTTGGCTCTCTTCTTCAAAAGAATCAAAACCAAACTCCCCTAACTCACTTATAAATAAGTCGATTTTCCACTGTTCTACTTCTCCAAACTGAAAAGTAACTTCCGAGTATCTCATAATTAAGAATTATACACTTTAACGATATCTAAGAAGTCCCTAGATTTCAATGACGCTCCTCCTATTAGGCCGCCATCAATATCGGCTTGAGCGAACAATGATTCCGCATTTTTCGGATTACAACTACCACCGTATAGAATAGAAATAGAATCGGCAAGTTCTTGACTGTATTTCTCTGCAATAACCTTACGAATATAAGCGTGAACTTCTTGGGCTTGCTCTGGAGAAGCCGTCAGCCCTGTTCCAATTGCCCATACCGGTTCGTATGCAATAATTACCCGTTCAAAATCCTTCGATGACAAATGAAAAACTGATTGCTCAAGTTGTGCTTTTAAAACTTCAAAGTAAGAACCGTCCTCTCGCTGCTCTTTGGTTTCACCTATACAAAAGATAGGCGTTAAATGGTGTCTAAATGCAGCATCAACCTTTTCAGCTAAAATCTCATTGGTCTCTTTGAAGTAACTACGACGTTCTGAGTGTCCTATTAAAACGTATTTCCCACCGACTGATTTTATTTGTGAACCAGAAATTTCACCAGTATAAGCTCCAGAATCTGCTTGATGAAGATTTTGTGCGCCAACACCCAACTTCTCCTTAACATCATTCAATTTATTTAATGCACCCAGATGAATAAATGGGGCACAAACAATTACCTCTTGATTTCCCCTGTGCTCATCTTTTAGCATTTGTGTAATCTCAGAGAATAATGAAATTCCAGCTTGGTAATCCAAATTCATCTTCCAGTTTCCTGCAACTATTTTTTTTCTACTCATTGTCTATTAAATTCTGATTGTTCGATAATCTTTTTATAAATATTTTTTATGACTTCTTTTTCTGCTAGAGGGAACTCTCCATTAGCCATTTGATATCTC
>DXEZ01000100.1 GCA_019114715.1 Candidatus Sphingobacterium stercoripullorum
CACAAAGTTCTAAGACCAGGCGGTAAGGCCGTGATCTTAGAGTTCTCCAACCCCAAGAGCTTCCCCATCAAGCAGCTTTACGGTTTTTACTCGAAAGCCATACTGCCATCCATTGGTAAGCTTTTCTCTAAAGACTCCAGCGCATATACCTATCTACCCGATTCTATCGAGCAGTTTCCAGACGGGAAGGAGTTTGAGAAAATCTTGCAAAGTGTCGGTTTTACCAACACAAAGGTAAGGCCGCAGACCTTTGGCATATGCACCATTTATGAAGGAGAGAAAATATGAGCGATATAAGAACAGTATTAATTACAGGAGCTAGTGCAGGTATTGGAGAAGCTACAGCTTTGCAGCTGGCTAAAGACGGAAACTACCGCCTTGTGCTGTGCGCAAGGAGAATCCAGAAATTAGAAGCCCTAAAAAAGCGTATTCTTTCGGACTTCCCAAACACTGACATCCATATCTTTGAGCTGGATGTACGGGACAAAGGCGCCGTGGAGTCCTCCATTAGCAACCTACCTAGCGACTATTCAAAAATCGACGTTTTAATAAACAATGCCGGGCTAAGCCAGGGGCTTGACCCCATTGACACAGGATTAACCGATGACTGGGACCGGATGATCGACACCAACCTCAAAGGACTGCTGTATGTCACCCACAGCACGCTCCCTTTAATGAAGGAATGTAAAAACGGGCAAATCATCAACATAGGATCCATAGCTGCCAAGCAGGTATACCCTAAAGGTAATGTATATAACGCTACAAAACATGCTGTTGATGCGCTGAGCAAAGCCATGCGCATTGACTTAGTAGAAAAAGGCATCAAGGTATCGGCCGTTCACCCGGGTATGGTTGAAACGGAATTTTCAGAAGTGCGCTTTAAAGGGGATAAAGAAAGGGCAAAGAAAGTGTACCAAGACTTCACCCCTCTAACTGGAGGAGATATTGCCGATGTTATCAGCTATATCCTCAAGGTGCCCGAGCATGTCAATATTGACGATGTGCTGGTTATGCCAAAAGCACAAGCGAACGCATACGTAACACACAAAAATTAAACAACCATGAGTTTAGAAGAAAAAGTAAACCAACAGATAAAAACAGCGATGCTTGAAAAAAACCAAGCGTCTTTACGAACCCTACGAGCCATCAAATCAGCCATACTTATTGCAAAGACTGAAAAAGAAAACAAGGAGATACTAGATGAAAACGTGGAGATGAAAATCCTCCAAAAGCTCCTAAAGCAAAGGCAAGACTCTGCAACAATTTATGAGCAGCAAAATAGAACCGACCTACTAGAAAAGGAAAAGGAAGAAATGGCTATCATCCAGCAGTTTTTACCGCCAGCCTTAAGCAAGGAAGATGTCCAGGCCCAGGTCAAAGAAATCATTGAACTAACCCAGGCAAAAACTATGGCCGATATGGGTAAGGTAATGGGACTAGCGAGCAAGAAACTTGCAGGCCAAGTGGATGGAAAAACTTTATCGGAGGTAGTCAAGTCACTACTCTCCTAGTTACACAAAAACTAGTACTACTCCATATATTTCTAGCTGGGAACACGCGGGTTTATTTTGGAGATCAACCCTAGGGGTATCACCAGCACTAACACCGGGTAAGACCCTATGATTCAAGGGCCATAACAGAGCGTTAAATTATACCCTTAGGAATTCTTTAAAAAAGATTTAAAGGAAAGATTTTCCTATCTTTGTGCTTTTATAAAATAATTTACACAACAAATAGATTGCTATGTCATCTAATAACAACAGGAACCGTCGAGAGGACAAATCCAACAGAGGTAGCTACCGTACCTCAAATCACTCACAAGACTTCAGAAGAGATTCAAATCGTAGAGGTAGTTTCGAGAGAGACAACTCAGGCGATAACAGGTCTTTTGGAAGAAATGAGTATTCAGACAAAAGAGGCGATCGCCCGCAAAGAGGGGGCTTTAGGCCAAGTTCAGATAGCAGCAATCGCTCTTCACGAAATTTCTCTGTAAGAAGAGGACGTGAAGATGGAAGAGGGCGTGAGGAAAGAGATAACCAAAGAGGTGGAGAAAGAGGTGGATACCAGAGAGGTGGAGAACGTGGTGGATACCAAAGAGGTGGAGAACGCGGTGGATACCAAAGAGATCGCAGGGACTATAACTACGACAGGCCCAAAGAAAGCGTATTTAGATCTCGAAGAAAAAAATTAGACTTACCTTCAGAAAGCGGAATAATCCGTTTAAACAGATATATCGCCAATGCAGGAATTTGTTCCCGCAGAAAGGCAGACGAGCTTATTGAAGCTGGAGTAATCACAGTAAACGATGAGGTAGTAACTGAACTAGGCACCAAAGTAGATACAGAGAAAGATGTTGTAAAATATAATGGAGAGCGATTAAAAAGAGAAAAGAAAGTCTACGTATTACTCAATAAGCCTAAAGATTATATTACAACAACGAACGATCCTCAAGAGAGAAAAATCGTCATGGATATAGTTAAAAAGGCTACTAAAGAAAGAATATACCCAGTAGGAAGGCTAGATAGAAACACTACGGGTTTACTACTATTAACAAACGATGGTGCACTAGCTGAAAAGTTAGCACACCCTAGGAATGAAATTAGTAAAATCTATCACGTACATTTAGACAAAAACTTATCGCAAGGAGACTTCAACAAAATTGAATTCGGTCTAGAGCTAGAGGATGGATTTATTAAACCTGATGAAATCAGCTATATTCCTGGCGCCTCTAAACGGGAAGTGGGTATACAGATACATAGCGGAAAAAACCGCATCGTAAGACGTATATTTGAAAGTTTAGGCTATGATGTTGTTCAATTAGACAGAACAGTTTACGGCTCATTAACTAAAAAAGACCTTCCTCGTGCTAAATGGAGATATTTAACAGAAAAAGAAATTAGAGACTTAAAAACACTTGTAAAATAACATAGAATGAAAGATCCTAAAACTTTAAGCGCAGTAGCAGAGTTTCATAAAACTTTTCAGCACCCTATATTAGATAAACCGAGCATACCTGAAGAAAAAAGGTGTGAGCTCAGAGTTTCTCTAATTGCCGAAGAGCTTCAAGAGCTCAGAGACGCTATAAAAGATAAAGATTTAGTAGAAATTGCAGATGCCCTGTGTGATATTCAGTACGTTTTATCAGGCGCTATCTTAGAATTCGGTATGCAAGATAAATTTGCAGAATTATTCCAAGAGGTCCAAAGATCGAACATGAGTAAAGCATGCAAGAACTTAAGTGAAGCTGAAGAAACACAAAAGCATTACAAAGCTCAGGGTGTAGATTCTTATGTAGAAGAAGTTGACGGTTTATTTCTAGTCTTTAGAAAAGAAGATAATAAAACGTTAAAATCAGTCAATTACTCTCCAGCAGACCTAAAAGGTATTCTGGAAAAGTAAACCGGCTTATTCGTAAATTATTAAAGGGAGCTAAGTTCGGGCTGTTGATATTGACTGCCTTGAATAGCTCCTTTTTCAATGAGGTGCTTATCCAAGAAATGCTGAACCTGAGATTTGCTTTTATTCCATTTTGGAGCTATTAAAAGATCCTGCTCAGCTAACCCATAGATTCTCTGCAAAACAATATCGGGCCTTAATAACGGTATAAATTCAGCAAGGAAATCTCCATACTCTTCTAAAGAAAACAAGTCAAAAGGCTCTTTATCAAATCTCGAGCCCATAATTGATCCTTTTACAATATGCAGGTGGTGCAGCTTCACAAATTTAATTTGCTTGAAACTGTTAATAACATGCGCATATTCTAACATCATCTCCTTGCTTTCCCAAGGAAAGCCAAATATGGTGTGTACACAAACATTCAGAGGGGAATTTTCCAGTAAAGCGAGCACATTCTCCAGCTCTGCGTGGGTACAACCGCGGTTAATTTTCGCTAAGGTTTCATCATAAATGGATTCCATTCCCATTTCTAGATCAACATCCAGGTGGTCTGTATAGCTTTCTAGCAAGGCTATCTTCTCAAAGTCTAAACAATCCGGACGTGTACCGACAGCTAAACCTACCGTATCCTCAGGGCAGATAGAAAGCGCCTCATCGTACATCATTTTCAGCAAATGGGCGGGCGCATAGGTATTGGTATTGGGTTGAAAGTAGATGATGAACTTTTCCGCACCATAACTATTACGGGCCTTACGTATCCCCTCCTCGACTTGCTCACGAACGGTGGGCAATTTCCGGGCAGAATCCGGTGTAAAAGAATCGACATTACAATAGGTACACCCCCCGTATCCTTTAACCCCATCCCTATTCGGGCATGTAAATCCTCCATCGACTATAACTTTAAATACGCGCTTACCCTCAAAGGTTTTTCTTAAATAAGCTCCATAATAGTTATAGGCCTTACCGTTTTTCAACCAATTTTCAACCATGATGCAAAAATAAGGAATTAGATGCGGCTTTTAAGCATGAGAATTGTAATTATTTCATAATCCAAATGATACAAGAGATTCAAGAAGCGATATTCATTACCTGATTTACCTGAATACTCTATAGTCTTAATATTTTTTAGGATGGAATTATATATATTCGATAAAACTTATACAGTTAACGAAACGTGGTATTACTTCAGGCGATTTTATGCAAAGGCCGAATTAGAAAAACCTGCGAGAAAACCTAAAGAATGTTCTATACCTGTTTTTTGGAATGAAGCAGATTAGGTTGTGAATATGGATTTGTAAGAGTTTTCAAACTCTTCATAACGTAGAACACTGATTTGAGGGAAGATATTGTCTTTGATCTGATGAATATGGCGATCATTTCTAATGATGAAGTCCGATTGGCTAGCAATATAAGTATCAACAAACTTATTGTCGTCTTTATCGTTTTCTACCAATTGCCATAAAAAAGATGGGTTGGTAAGGATCACGTTTGGCAACTGTAAAAGGAAATCAAGTGAAGAGTCTGTATAATCTAAACCATAGCGTATCGAAATCTGCTCTTGATATTCGGTCAAAATTTCATTCGAAACAACCAAATCTTACTTATTGTCTATCAACGCTTTATAAACCCAGTGATATTTGGAGTTTACGGCCAACGATACAAGGAGAACATTTGTATCGAGTACAAGTCGCAGTTTATTCATTTATCCAACTATCAAGATCTTCTTCAGTAATGTTTTTTTCCTCGATAGCGTTCTGTACGTTTTTCAATAACTTGTCCGAGAAATCCTTGGCAAGAAAATCCCTTATCACAAGTAAATCCTCCTTACTCGGCTCAAA
>DXEZ01000101.1 GCA_019114715.1 Candidatus Sphingobacterium stercoripullorum
CTAGGGAATGGCTATGCCTTTTTAGCGGCAGGAAAAATTCTCAATCGCCATGCTAGCAAAGGGCTAAAGATCTACAACAGGGGAATATCCGGCAATAAGGTACCTCAGCTCATGGAGCGCTGGCAGGAGGATTGCCTGGCGATTAAGCCCGATATCCTCAGTATCTTAATCGGCATCAACGACTACTGGCATAAAAGAAACGGCAACTATCAGGGGTCACCCGAGGAGTTTTACGAGCAGTACATAGCGCTTATTGAAAGTACGAAGGCCGAGCTGCCCAACTTGCAACTGATCATTGGAGAGCCTTTCGCACTCAAGGATGTTAAGGCTGTCGATGAGAGCTGGTTTCCCGAGCTTGAGCGCTACCAAAAAGCAACAGAGCGCGTGGCAGAAAGGTTTGGTGCAACGTTCATCCCTTATCAAAAAATATTTACCAAAGCACTGGAAACTGCTCCGGGCTCTTACTGGACGACCGACGGTATTCACACCACCCTGGCTGGCTCTGAGCTGATGGCAGAGGCCTGGGTAAAAGCTTTAAAATAAAAGGAGTCGTCGTGCATATATTATTAGTGGAGGATGATCCAAAGATCGGTGAGTTTTTATTCAAGGGTTTATGCGAGCAGGGGTACAATGTCGAGCTGTGCACCCTAGGGACAGAGGCGCGCGAACTGGTCTCGCAGGTGAGCTTCGACCTCATTATTCTGGATATCATGCTACCAGATATCGACGGGATTCAGCTCACCAAGCTGATGCGCTTTAAAAAGATACTCACCCCAATCCTTATCTTAAGTGCACTCAGTGAGCCGGAGGATAAAATACATGCACTAGATAGCGGCGCCGATGATTACCTGGTGAAGCCCTTTCACTTCAAAGAACTACTCTCCAGAATAAATGCCATCAAGCGGAGGATAGAATATAAAAACCACGGCAGCCAAGACTGGATACTCAGCGTCGGTAAGCTGGTATTGGACTTAAATAAATACGAAGCCATACTGGATGGAGAAAAGATCAACCTCTCCCCCAAGGAGTTCAAACTACTGAGCAACCTGATGGAAAATAAAAACAAGGTGCTCTCCAGAACACAAATATTAAATTCCGTATGGGGATTGGATTACGATAACCACACCAATGTCGTGGATGTTTACATTTCCTATTTAAGGAGTAAATTGGCCGGGCCAGCTGCTCCAAAAATAACAACTATCAAAGGAGTGGGTTACATGATTGAGGACAGCCATGCATATACGTAATCGATTCACATTAATATCTTCTTTAATATTTGGAATAATATTTACGCTGGCCGCAGTATTTATCTACTGGATGTTTAGGCAGAATGCACAAAGACAGCTCTATAAAGACTTGCAAAAGACCTGCCTCATATCGGGCATCTACTACCTAGAGAAGGATGAGTTAACCTTAAATGAACACAAGCAGATAAAAGTTCAATTCGAGCACCTGATCCAGGAGTCCATGGTCGCGGTAATTGACATGGAAGACCGCATACGATACGGGAGCCTGGTGGATGAAGACAACATCACCCAAGAGCTACTGGAGGAAATACGCCAGAGAAAACAGCTGAGCTTCCATTCCGAGGACTTCTTTTATTACGGGATGTTTTACCACGATAACCAAGGGGACTTCGTGGTGATTGTCAAAGAAAGTGGCCAGCAGTTTTTCAACTTGATGTGGCAGCTTGCCATCGTTTTATTAAGCGTACTGGGCATTGGCCTAATGAGCATTATCTTGTTATCTATTGCCCTAAGTAAAATCGCCTACCGCCCAATACGCAAGGTCATAGAAGAGGTAAACACGCGGAACCACGAGAACCTGACCGGTAGCATCCCCTACTCCAACACGAACGATGAGATCCAAGAGCTTATCGAGAGCTACAACAAGCTTTTAAGCAGAGTAGACAACGTATTTTCGGCACAAAAGAACTTTATAAATTACGTTTCCCACGAGTTCAAGACCCCACTAACGGCATCAGCCGTAGGCCTAGAGGTCTTTTTACAAAAGGAGCGAACCAACCTAGAATACCAAAGCATGGCCCAGCAGACCCTAGAGAACATTTACCAGCTAGAGGGGATACTCACTAACCTGAAGCTCTTAGCGGGGGTGCAAAGCTCTCCTGAGGCTAGAAAAACCATACGTATTGATGAGATCCTCTGGGCGGTGATTGATCAGTCTACCGAGCGCTACAATGTTCCCGTGCGGGTGGATATGCAGGTTGATGACTACCAGCTATTAGAAGTTAACGGCGCGGAGACGCAGCTGCATATTGCATTTACCAACCTAATTGAAAACGCTATTAAGTATTCCGAAGAAAAGCCTATAGACATCTTATTTTCTGAAGAAAACAACCACCTAAAGATCCTAGTGATTGATTACGGCAAGGGCATCTTAAAAGAAGACCTCCCCTTCATTAAAAATGCTTTCTACCGCGGTAAAAATAGCAGACACATCCCGGGTAGTGGCATCGGCTTATCACTTACAGACTTAATATTCAAGCACCACAACATTACGCTCGATATCATCCCTTCCAGCAAAGGAACCAAAGTCACGCTGACTTTCCCCAACAAACTCTAACCGTTTTCTAATCTACTCTAATCATCTTTTAATCTAACTTAAATCTTGTTGTAAGCTTAGATAGATAGCTTTGCCTCTCAGAAAGTTATCGACATGAATAGAGTATTAACAGCACTAATAATTTGCCTGATGGCCCCTGCTGCAGCAATAGCTCAACAAGGGACTCTGCCGCTGAAGTTTAGCGAACTCAGGGAGTTATTATTAAAAAACAACCCCTCGCTTTACTACCAGAAGCAAGCCATCAAGCAAGAAGAGGCCGAGTTATTGAACACGAAAGCCTTTTCCAACCCCAACATTTCTTTATCGGAGCTTAACTTTTGGTCTTCCGAGAAGATGAAAGACCTGCCACCACTTTGGAATGGCCTATCTGCGCCGAAACAATTCTCCATAGACCTGGAGCAGAACCTATACACTGCTGGGAAGCGTAAAAAAAGAATCAGGCTCCAACAAAGCGCCATCAAGGCCGAAGAAATTAAACACACGATATTAACTAGAGAAAGTGAACTCTTTTTAAAAACCCTTTACCACAAATTATATCGGGTAAATAAGGAAAAGCAATCCTTTGGGAACCTCAATGAGCAAATCCAAAAGCTCAACGAGAGCTACCAAGACCCCAAGCTTGCAAAGGCAATCAGCCGGGTGGATGTCCTGCGAATCAATGCCGAGGCCAAGCAAGTAAATAGGGAGCTCACGCAAATACAACTGGATTCTATTGAAGTCCTAAAGGAACTCTCCACATTACTTGATACCACCATCAGCGCAGTAGACTTGAATCCACCTACCTTATTGCAGAATTTAAGCTCTACGCACTCAAATTCTGGGCAGTTTGACTCCTATCATCCCTTAAAAGAGCTATTCGATATCAATCAACAAAGCGCGCAAGAGAGCTACAGTATCTCCAAAGCCGAGCGCATCCCCGATGTGGAGCTCCAACTTCAATACGATAGAGCGGGAGGCGTTTTTGACGATTACCTAGGTGTGGGTGTTAGCATTGACTTGCCGGTATTCAACCGCAATAAAGGGTCTATACAAAAAGCAAAAATCCGCCAAGAAACGCTAGCCAGGGAAATTGAAATAGAAAAAGGGCAACATAAAAAAAGAGTCGATAAGCTTAATAAGCAGATTGCAAAACAACATAGCGTGCTGGAAGATTATTCCGAAGAGTTTTTCCTGGAGCTCGATGAGACGCTATTAACTCACATCAGTAACTTAAAGGCTGGAAATATCAGCCTACTGGTATTAATGGACTACTTAAACTTCTACCAAGAGACCATACAAGAGCATTTTGAACTTCTAGAATCTTATTGGAACAACATAGCATTATTAGAATACGAAACTGGAATGAATTACTTATCATATGAAAAATAAAGGTATACAGATGTGGTTAATGGGGTTCCTGCTACTCTTAACGGGTTGCAACTCGGAGCCTTCCAACAAGCAGCAGGAGCAGGAGCAGAAGCAGCAAGAGGCCGAACCGTTTTGCTTAGACGAGCCTTTTAAAAGTCAAGTCAAGCTATTGGAACTTGAAAAGCAGGTACTAAGCCAAAGCGTGCACTTTACCGGAAGGGTACAAGCGGCGCAAGATGACCTGCTGGATTTTAAGAGTCCCTTAGATGGTACAGTGCAAATGGTGCACTTCGAGCTGGGCGACTATGTGAAACAAGGGCAAGTGATGGCGCGAGTGGCCAGCACAGAAATCACACAGCTTAAAGGTGAGCAGCTCAACTTAGAGAGTGAAATCGAGCTCCTAGAGGAAAGCGTGCAGGTGAAAAAAGACATGCTCAGCGGCGGGCTATCTTCGAACCTAGAGGTGCTAGAGCTTAAAAACTCTTTAAAGCAAACAAAAAACAAACTCAATAATATCAATCACCTACTGTCCTTTTACCACAGCACCTCCCAGGAAGGTGTCTTTGAAATCTTGGCGCCCAAGTCGGGGTATGTCGTCAAGAAGAACATCAACAACAACTCCACCTTCTCAGCCCGCGAGGAGACGCTCTTTAGCCTATCAAGTCTAGAGCATGTTTGGGTACTAGTAGATATCCACGCTAGAGACATCCCTAAAATTTCTACAGGGGCCAGCGCAAGGATCATGACCAACGCCTATACCGATAGGACCTATCAAGGTGTGGTGAGCCAAATGTCTCAAGTGCTCGATGAGAACGACAAGGTGCTAAAAGCACGGGTAGAGCTGGATAATAAGGACCTATCTTTAAAACCGGGCATGTCGGCAGAGATTTGGGTTTCTAGCAATACAAGTGAAAAAAGAGAAGAAGTAGCCATACCTAACGAGTCGTTAATCTATGCCGATGGAAAGCAGTATGCATTAATCTATGTGGACGATTGCCAAATCGAGATCCGAGAGGTTGACCCCATCCTAGCAAACGATCAGTACACATTTGTAAATAAAAACTTTGAAACTGGAGAGCTATTAATCAATAGCCACGAGCTCTTACTGTTTGAGCAAATAAGAAAGAACCTATGAAAAAACTTATCGACGGATTAGTATCTTTTTCACTTCGAAATTCTCTATTCGTAATAATTGGAAGTATTGTCCTTTTAATTGGGGGGATCATTGCTTACATGAATACGCCTATCGAGGCGTTTCCAGATGTGACAAGCACTCGTTCGCGGGTAATAGTACAATGGCCTGGTAGAAGTGCTGAGGAGATTGAAAAATTCATCACTCTGCCCATATCTAAAGAGTTAAATACCATTCCTAAAAAAAGTGGTGTACGCTCCATTAGTCTCTTTGGTTTATCGGTGATAACGGTACAGTTTGATGAAGATGTAGACGACTTCTACGCGCAGCAGTATACCTCGGCCCGCTTATCGGATATCGATTTACCCGAAGGCGCGCAAGTGGAAATAGAACCGCCATCGGGCGCAACGGGAGAGATATTTAGGTATTACATTTCCTCAGAAAGAGACATTAAGGACATCACTGCCCTACAAGAATGGGTGGTAGAAAGAGAGCTGCTGAGCGTATCAGGAGTGGCCGACGTCGTGAGCTTTGGTGGGGAAGAAAAGATCTATGAAATACAAATCAACCCTACGGAGTTATACAGCTACGGGCTATCCCCATTGGAGGTGTTTGAGGCTGTTTCTAACTCCAACATTAACGTGGGTGGAGATGTAATTACCCAAGGCGATCAAGCCTTCGTCGTACGAGGAATAGGCCTACTGGATAAAACAGAAGATATTGGGAACATTACCATTAAAACTATTGAAGGAACGCCCATTTTGGTGAAACACGTGGCCCAGGTGAGTATATCTGGAAAGCCTAGGCTGGGGCAAGTAGGCTTTAATGAAAACGACGATGTCGTTCAAGGTATCGTGGTGATGCTACGGGGAGAAAATCCTAGTGAGGTCATCGAGCGCGTGAAAGATAAAATAGAAGAGATCAACAACCATCAGCTACCCGGTGATGTAGAGGTTGTGCCCTTCTTAGATCGTACAAACCTGGTTAACACCACGGTCAAAACAGTTACCCGTAACCTATTAGAGGGAATTATCTTGGTTTCTATAGTGGTGTTTATGTTCCTATACAACTGGAGGACTACCTTTATAGTCGCTTCGGTAATTCCACTATCTTTCCTATTTGCAATTATATGCTTAAGAATTCAAGGGCTCCCAGCGAACTTAATATCCATGGGCTCCCTGGACTTCGGACTCCTACTTGAGGGGACCTTAGTGATCGTTGAGCAGGTCTTTGTCTCCTTGGAACGACTCTCCAAAAAAGTGGGTATGGAGCGTTTTAACAGGATGAGCAAAAGCGGCGTCATCCGTAAATCAATCAGCAAAGTTAGTAGCTATATATTCTTTGCTATGCTTATACTCATCATTGCTCTGGTTCCTATATTCTCCTTTGAGAAAGTGGAAGGTAAGATGTTCTCTCCACTAGCCTTTACACTGGCTTACGCCCTAATCGGTTCCTTACTGTTGAGCTTAACCTACGTTCCCGCACTCAGTAAATATTTACTTCAAAAAAATGTACGTGAGCGCGAGAGCAAGATAAGCGTCCTATTTAAAGGCTGGCTTTATAAAGTGTTTAGCTTTTCATTTAAGCATAGAAAGGCAACCTTGGCAACATTCATTGGTTTAGTAGGACTGTGTGCTTTTAAATTTGCAAACCACGGGACAGAGTTTCTGCCTAAACTAAATGAGGGTGCTATATACGTGAGGGCAACACTGCCCAATAGTGTGAACCTACAGGAATCGGTGAAGTTGACCCAAGAGATAAAAAACAACCTCTTAGAGAAGTTCCCAGAGATAGACTTCATCCTCACCCAAACCGGAAGGCCTAACGATGGAACAGATGCAACCGGGTTTTTCAACATCGAATTACACATCGAATTAACGGACGAGAAAGACTGGGACAAGGGCATCGAGAAAGAAGACCTGGTCTCGGATATCCGTAAAGAACTACAGATCTATCCCGGTCTATCCTTAGGGTTCAGCCAGCCCATACAGGACAACGTAGAAGAATATGTTGCTGGGGTGAAAAGCCCACTTGTAATAAAAGTATTTGGCCACGAGCTAGAGCAGCTGGAAGATGTGGCTAAGAAAATAGAGAACAGCATTCAGAAGGTTCCTGGAATAACAGATACCAAAGTGTTTGAAAACCTAGGACTACCTGAGCTGAACATTCAGTTGCACGACTCGAAAATGGCACAGTTTGGAATCAAATTATCGGAAGCCCAATCGGTAGTAGAGATGACTATTGGTGGCCGAGCAGCCACTTCCTTTTACGAGGAAGAGCGGATGTTTGATGTGGTTCTCAGGTTTGAAGAGGATTACCGGAATAGCAAGGAAAAAATAGGTGAGATTTTACTCCCTTCATCCACCGGACAGCTTATTCCCTTAAAAGAGATCGCCACTATTGAATACAAAACGGGTCCTGCATTTATATATAGGGAGGCCAATAGCCGTTACATCGGTATAGGGTTTAATATAGAAGGCAGAGATTTAGGAAGTACAATAGAGGATGCTAAAACAGCAGTAGCCCAAGATGTGTCACTACCTAAGGACAACAGGCTCATTTGGGCTGGTGAGTTCGAAAGTAAAGAGCGAGCCACCAAGCA
>DXEZ01000102.1 GCA_019114715.1 Candidatus Sphingobacterium stercoripullorum
GATTTTTTAAAATCATCAAAACCTTTCCAAGAGCGGAAATTATCGCCAAGTTTTGAATACCCGATTTTTTTTAAGTCAATTTTTTCCTCCATTACAAGGTCAACCAGTCGGGTGTATTCATCACTTCTATGAGTATTAATATTAAGGTTTGAAATATGATTTAGAACCGCTTTTATTTCATTATCACTGATAACAAAGTCGTAACGCTTAAGGAATTTTACAAACTCTTCTTCTAAATGTTCAAAGTATAGTTCACTTAATTCATTTTCACGTTCACTACTTAAAGAAGTGTAACCACCTTGACCGTCACCAATTAGAATTTCATCACTATAATATGGTTCTTTTTTATCAGAATAGCCCATAAGGTAACTAATGGAAATATTGAAATGTTCCGCCAGCATTTTAGCTTGAGCGGGTTTTATTTCAAACTCCCCTTTTTCCCATCTAGAGATGGTTTTTGCATTAACACCCATTAAGTTTGCCAATTCGGCTTGGGTGTCTTTTTTTCTTTTTCTAAGTTCTTTTAATCGGTTCATAGAGAGCCTCCGTTTTTATATCTAGAGTATACCACAAAACATGTAAAAGACAAAATGTCTAAAAAAATCCAAGGAATAATCATTCAACACTTTACAAAGGACAAAATGTCTGTTATTATAAAAATGAAATCAGACAGAATGTCTGTTTTAGAAAGAAAGGAGCTTATATGCTAATTACAAAATCTATCTCCGAGAAAGTTAGAGCCAAAAGAGGGAAAGAGGATTTTACCAAGTCCCATGTGGCTATTTTACTTGGAGTAAGCAGGACAACCCTAGCAAAAATTGAAAAAGGCAACTATGACGCCCCTAAGCGTATCTATGAAAGTGTTATGAATTGGCTTATTGAGGATTTGTAGAAAAAACAGTAAAAAATCCCTAATGTTCAAAATTACAATAAAGGAGGAAATTTATATGAACTTAGTTTATTTAGACGGAAAGAAAGAGCTGTACACAACAAATGAGATTATCGCAGAATATGCTGAAATTGACCGTATTTCAGTTAGGAAATTAATTGAAAGTCACAAAGAAGATTTAGAGGTATTTGGAGTTTTGTCATTTGAAATGACAAAACCTAGTAAAGGTTCTTTAGGTGGTCGCCCTAGAAAAATCTATCACTTAAACGAACAGCAAGCAACATTACTTATCACTTACTTAGACAATACTAAACCAGTGAGAGAGTTCAAAGTAGCCTTAGTCAAGGCATTCTTTGAAATGAGAGACGAAGTCTCAAAATTCAGAGAACAACGAGCCTTAGAGAAACCAACACACAAAACGTTGAACGAGGTTATCAGTAAATGGGACAACGCTCCAACAATGGCTTTCCCAACGGTTAACAACTTACTTTTAAAACTATCATCGGGTAAGAATAAGAAAAAACTGATTGAGGATAGAGGCGGTAAAACGGGACTAGATTGCTTAACAAGCGTTGAACTAGCAAAATATCAAGCTTATGAAAGAGCGGTTATCCCTCTAATTGAGCTGAACATGGAATACGGTGTTATCCGTGATACCTTGAAACAGGTTCAATTATGAGAGCAACAAAAAAAAGGCTTGAGTGACAGCTCAAACCAAAAATGAAACTTGAAAAATATTAGATAAAACAAAACACTACAGCGGGCAGGCTATGAGAGTTTTAGGATTATCTTCTATGCTTATATTATAGCATAGAAACAGCGTTAAATCAATGCTTAAAGCGTTTTTAGAAAGGCAATCAGATGAAACTGTTATTTGAAAAAGTGAACGATTATGACTATAACAACACGGGTCAATTTAAGTGTTATTACATGCTAACAACACCTAATAGAGATAAGTTTTGGAATGGTAAAAAGTTTCCTGAGTGGGAATTGGATATCCTTGCGAGCGAGGGTAAGACTATCAAAATTGTTAACACTATTGATTTACATTTAGATTAGAGGAGGCAAACTAAATGACATATTTACTTTTAACATTGGCACTATTGTATGCTTGGGTATTGGGCTATATCGCAGGAAGAGGTTAAAGCATGATTTATCAAGAAATTAATTTACCAATATGGGCGGAATTGCTTATCATGGCTATTTTATCAATTGTTATTATTCTACTGATAAGGTACGAACCGCCAAGCAATGAGGAAGAAAAGCAGACACAGAACGTTAAGGCAGATAACCATGTCAAAGAGCGTTACGGGGCTTATATTCAATCACAGGGACGATATTACAATTAAGGAGGCATGACATGAAATTATATCACTATTCCCAATTTACCAACCTAGCTAGTATTAAAGAAACAGGCTTACATGTTGGTGCTGATAATATTGTTTATCTTGCTGAAAGTCCTATGTTAGCAAGAGCATTTGCCTATATTTACGGTTTAAAGGATTATGCATTATTTGAGGTATCTGTAACATTAGATGACATTGAAAAGAGTATAGACCACAACGAGGACTATTTTAAGAAGCTGACAGGGGAGTTAAGTGCTGAATGTTATTCATGTAAGCATAATATACCAGCAGATAGAGTAACTTTTTTAAGTTGCTATTCATTTTCAGATTAGGAGATAGACCATGACAAATAAAGAATTAAATAAAATAGCTGACCTTATCAATGAACGTGTAACGTTTGCCGAATTATAAGAATTCAAACACTTGGAAGAGCGAGCGGATAGAATAGTATGGGTTAAAAATCAAATTGCCAATCTAGATAAAGGAGAAATATTGTTATGACAGATATCGTTATCAATATTCAAGGCACTAAAACAAAGTTAGCGGTAGCGCATGACCGTTTGAATTGGGTTACCCGACAAATTCGAAAAATGGAGGTATGATATGGGAACATTTTCAACAGAATTTGAACAAGGCTTATTAGATCGTGTAGACGAACTTTCCAAAAAGAAGTTAGAACTAGAAAGACGGCTACAAAAACAGACGGGCTTAATGAGTGCTAGAGAACTAAAAAAAGAATTAGACATAACGGGAGCAACACTTACAAGTTGGGTTAAAAAGGGACTAAAAGTCTATCAGCCACCCTTTGAGAGTAGTAAAAAACAATATTTCAGAGTGTCAGACGTGATTAATTTTTTAACTGTACGCTAGAAATGGGGGAGAGGAATGAGTATATATGAGGCAAAGGGAGTTACTAACGGACTGCTGTATTTATACGATGGTGAACAAAACAATAAGTTAAGCGCTGAACCATTTGAGTTTGTTAAAGAGTTTCCAGCTTTGGAAGTTCCCGAGGAAATGGATATAGAGGAGTACAAGAAAACTAAAGCGCCTTACTGTATTTCTGGT